>JBBRDD010000229.1:0-7381 GCA_038204235.1 Desulfobulbales bacterium | reverse complement strand
AGGTTTTTGCCGGAATTCTCACCCAGAAAGGGATAGGTTTTCAAGTCGATAATGGTCATTTTGCTTTGTATCAATTGTTAATACGAGATGTTATGCTGTATTACTAAAAATTCACCCGGACACTAGTGAGATTGTAAAAGTTGTTAATCCAATTAAGCTGCATCTCGTCGATTCATGGTCAAGCGAAAGATACCAAGAAGGCCTTGAAGAAATAAAAAATAAGTTCTCATATATGATTGAAATGAATATAATGGAGATTAATCAAGGAATGTCAACTGATGTTTTAAAAACATTCAAAGATGAGTACTTTGATTGGATATATATAGATACAATTCATAGTTTTAATATAACTTATGCAGAGCTTATGTTATCTGCACAGAAAGTAAAACGTGATGGATATATTTTAGGGCATGACTTCTGTACAGGCAATGTTATTACACCAGTACCATACGGTGTTATAGAGGCTGTAAATAAATTTTGCGTTGAATTTGAATATCGATACAGATATTTAACTTTGGAATCACATGGGCATTTTAGCTTTTGTTTGCAGAGAATTTCTAAACACCCTAACTAAAACACAAACAGAAGAGTAAGATCACTTTTGGCACTTTTGGTATTAGACAGTGCAGATGACAAGCAACTTCCCCAGAAAACACGATCCCACAAATATTTTGGTGAGACTCTGAATTACTGCAACCTTCGAATAATCGGCGCCATTACAGAAAATAATAAGAATAAAATCAATACAATTAAAAGACAAGCAAATAAGTTTCGAGATATGGAGTGTTACAACTTCTGATTCTACTTTACTTCAGAAAAGCACCTGTTATCATGGTAAAAATCAACTCTTTCAGTGACCGGTTGCAGCATCTTCAGAAGGGGAAACTCGTGAAATTTTTGGTGTCCTTAAAGATACGAAGTCATCTTCCCTGGTCGAAGTCCGATTTGCACCTGCTTTTGAGATCAAAATTCTTTGTTGCAGGCTGGTACCTTGCTAAATACCCGGATGTCTCGAAAACTGGTCTTAATCCATTGGAGCATTATCTTTTGTCAGGAGCAGGCGAAGGGCTTGATCCAGGACCGGAGTTCAGCACCATTGGTTATTGGGAGCGTTATCCTGATGTCGCGGCTACTGGGATGAATCCTCTGCTCCATTACCTCCGGTATGGGCAAAAAGAAGGCCGCAATCCGATGCCCTTAGGAGGAGTCATCGATCAGCTGACAGAATATTCTAAAATGGTTCGCAAGAGTGAACTATTTGATTCACATTGGTACCTCAGTCAGTATCCTTCGGTTGAAATGGAAGGTGTTGATCCGGTCTTAGATTATCTTCGGGACGGATATCGGCAGGGAAGAAATCCCAGCCCGGAATTTGATACTAATTTTTACCTCACAGAATATCAAGATATCTTTCATTCAGGTCAAAATCCTCTGGTGCATTACCTTCTTTATGGGCTTGATGAAGGGCGGTTACCGAAAGCTGGGAAGGCATATTCCCTTGAGAGAAAGCTCTGGGGGGGCTTTTCGAGGTATGCTTTGAAGGAGCTGGAAGCAATCAAACACACCGTGAGTAGTCGGGACTCAGAGAAGGTTTCGGCTGCATGGTCATTACTGGTGTGGTATGCATCCCAAGGTGAGTATTCTCAGGCGATAGAGAACTTTGACTTCGCCTGTTGTCAGAGAGCTTCTCTAAGAAGCTTCAAGAAGTGGGCAATCCCAGCGGCTTGTTGTCAGATTCAATTGCGTGACTTTAACTCTGCACGAAAGCTTCTCGCTACCATACTTGATGAGTCTGGTTTTAATCCAGATAGTTGTTTGGCGATGGCAAATATCGCACCTTTTCAGGCTGCACCTGCAGGTTTTAAAGATTCAGACTCTTTTCGTCTCCACTGGATCAATCGGGTCTTCGAAAATGTGGGATTAGCTCCGATCTTAAAGCGCGACACTGGGCGGGATCTTGCCGTCGATAACCTTAGTGCCAAAGTTCAACTGAGACCGACAACTTTCAGGCAAGAGAGAATTTCCATAATCATGCCAATATTCAATGCTGCCTCAACCCTTACGTTAGCCATCGAGAGCATACTCTGCCAGACGTGGCAGAATATCGAGCTGATTATTGTGGACGATCTCAGCACTGATGGCTCGTTAAAAATCGCACAACAATTCGCCACGCAGGACCCCCGGGTCACGGTTGTAGAGCAGACCCAAAATAGGGGAGCTTACTCAGCACGTAATGCCGGTGTTCGCCTCAGCACCGGTGATTTCATCACGGTACACGATTGTGATGACTGGTCTCACCCCCAAAAACTCGAAAAACAGATGGCTCCGCTTCTTAACAACTCACGACTTTTCGGTTCATTTTCCTACTGGGTGAAAGTCGATTGGGATATGAATATCGTCGGTGGATGGCGTCCCTGGGGAAACCTTATCGAATTTAATCATTCGTCTTTTTTATTTCGAAGGTCGTTGATCGCAAGTATCGGAGAATGGGACAATGTTAGGGTGGCTGGAGATACCGAATTCATCTGGCGTGCTGAGACCAAACATGGCAAAGAGGCATTCACCAAGGTTTATGAGAGTGTGCCGCTGTCATTTTCAATGGCTTGCGAAAAAACTTTGACACAATCGAAATATACTCATGTTAAGACAGTATTCTTTGGGTTGCGGCGGATGTATCGTGAAGCCTCTCATTGGTGGCATAATAAAGAGAAGGAAAATCTATATCTTCACAACGACGAATTTGGGATATTTCGCCCGTTTCCTGCGCCTCATACTATATTGGGAGTATCTTTTTCAGGATCGGTGACTCATGTTTTAATTTCCGACTTTTCTCGGACAGCCCTCGCTGCCGATGGCCGGTCTGTGGATATATTGGAGGCGGTTTCCTGTAAAGGTAAAGTTGCCCTGTTTCATTGGCCCAATTATGGTGTTAATACAGATGATCCTCTTGATGATCGGATCTTTGAAATTGCTGCAAAAAACAATGTCCGTCTTCTCGTACCCGGGGAAACCGTCACTGCATTGGCTGCAGTGATTGTACTTTCGAAATCGTTACGGTGGTTACCCGATAGTCTGCCGACCTTTAATTGCCAATCCGTATTATCTATTGATGATATTTTTGACGAGAGTGATACCGATGTTAATTTGGGAAATGATATCCAACTTAATATCGAATCCATTTTTGGAATTACTCCAGTGGGTTGGTCTTTTGCTGGTTTTCTAAGTAATCTTCCTGAAGACAACCCTGATCATTCTCTGAAAAGTAGAAATTGATAGATGCATGAATCAACTTAGTCCTGAATATAACGAAATTGTGGAAAGTGGCCTTTTCTCTGCTGAATGGTATCTCGACCAATACCAGGACGTGGCAGCAGCCGGACGAGATGCACTGGAGCATTATTTGAAAGATGGTGCCTCTGAAGGTCGTGATCCAGCACCCGATTTTAGTACGACCGGTTACCTGGCCCGGTATCAGGACGCAGTAGATTCCGATCTAAATCCATTAGTACATTATATTCGATATGGTAAAAAAGAAGGATATCTCACTGCGCCTCCCCTGAATCCACGAACCATCAAACGTCCGTATCGTAATTTTGCGGAGTACCTCACTCATTCTGTTCTTGATCCCCTTGTAAAGGCACCATTTAGTAGTGTAGATCTGGACAGTTTTGCGCTTATGGATCAGGTTGGCCGATGGCTTTGTCTTAAGCAAAAGGAATGTAGAAAAACTCCACTGGTGTCGGTAATTATGCCCATGCGGGATCGGGCTCATGTCGTCGGTGATGCAGTCCGGTCAGTGTTGGAACAATCCTATGTACATTTTGAATTAATTGTGATTGACGATGGCAGCCAGGACGCCAGCCTTTCGGTGGTTCGCTCCTTTGCTGACCCCAGGATTCAGTTGTCGGCTATTGCCACACCTTCTGGTGTTTCTGCGGCCCGTAACCGAGGACTTTCAATGGCAAAAGGAGAGTTGATTGCCTACCTGGACTCGGACAATACCTGGCGGCCGGATTTTCTCCGTGCTATGGTGGGCGCGTTTGAGGTTAAGCCCGAGGTCGACGCAGCCTATGGTGGCCAATATCTCTATCGAGGCTGCGAGCAAGAGCCCTTTGCTGTGCGTTTCGGCAGTTATAATCCATCTCTTCTTCGTAATCATAATTATATCGATTTGAATTGTTTTGTTCATCGTCGTGATGTTCTCGAAACTACAGGCGGTGGGTTTTGTGAAAAGATAAAACGATGGGTGGATTGGGAGTTCATTCTGAGGGTCGGCAGTGTGGGTAAAATCTATTCCGTGCCCATTCTGCAATCGAATTATTTTATGGAAAAAGTTGAAAATACTATCACGGTTACAGAAGAATTGGAGCCGGCTCGCCGATACATAATGGGAAAAGCAGGATATCGCAGCCAGTCAAAGACGCAAACTTGCATAGAGCAGCTGTCCAGAAAGGTTGCTCGTATCGTTGTGGCACATGAGGACCTGAAAAACATTGAGGAATATACTACGGCGTTGGACGATTCCAGTAGCGATGTCCTGCTGCTGGGTTCAAACGCAATGTTAACACCGGGCACACTGACACTTTTGCAAAAAGCGGCATATACTTGTGATTCCATTGCTATCGCCGTGCCGCAATATGTTCTGCCTGGAGGTGAGCCGACAATCAATACGCATGTTCCTTATGCATTTGGCGATGTGCCCTGCGATGTTACATTATCTTCTCAACACAAAAATATTGCAACATTGCCGCTTTTCCATGATGGCAGCACGATCGATCTGGATTTTGCTCCATTTTCTTGCGTCTACATCAAACGCGAAGTTTGGGATATATGCATTGGCTTGGCTGTTCAACAAGGCAAGGATAATCGACCTGATCGCATCATATGTGATTTTATTCGCCATGTTCTTAATAAAAGAATTGTCTATATACCGGAAGCTATCGTGCTGTACAAAAAAACCGGCAGTAGTATGGAGCGTGATGGAGTGATATTGTAAAATGAGAAATTCGAGCAGGCGGCTGTGGTATGCAGCCTTAGATAGAGGAATAGTACATAGCAGCTTAAAGATATCATGGGCAGATCAGGTAAAGGCCTGGCGCGGCGAAATCCTGCTCCTCGCGCTATGGGGCTTCAAAACTATTGCGTCTTTGCCGATGCTGGGCAATGTCTATCGATGGCTCCTTATTCACTTAATCAGGAAATCCAAACTTTTTGATCGGGCTTTTTACCTTGAAAGGTATGGTGATACCGTGCATTCCGGGATGTCCCCAATGCGGCATTATGTAACTATTGGCGATAAGGAAAGACGCACCCCAATGCCATTCTTTGATCCCGATTATTACCGCTTTCGTGCGCCGAACCTTGCAA
This sequence comes from Desulfobulbales bacterium, assembly GCA_038204235.1. Taxonomy (GTDB): domain Bacteria; phylum Desulfobacterota; class Desulfobulbia; order Desulfobulbales; family Desulfocapsaceae; genus Desulforhopalus_A. Next base: position 2,014 of record JBBRDD010000229.1, on the reverse strand, counting down.
AATACGTCAATACCCTTATCCACTATGCCTATGTTGGGCGTTATAAAAGGATTTCACCCAGTCCATGGATTGATGTAGATTATTATCTTAGGCGGAACAAGGATGTTGCTCGGGTCGGTTTTGATCCGCTCCTTCATTTCTGGAAATGGGGTGGGGGCGAAGGTCGTTCACCTTCGGCGGAATTTAATAGCGCCTATTATCTGCAGACTAACCCAAGTGTTGCCAGGTCACACCTCAATCCTTTGCTGCACTACCTCCGTATTGGCCGTATGGAAGGGCGGAGCACCTTGCCGGAAGAGAACTTAACCTCTTCAGGCATCATAGTGGACAACATTAACTCAAAAAGTATTCCAGGCGATGATGCGTGGAATGCACTAAGTCCATTTGGAAAGACCGGAACTGATGTTGTCGATGTTATCATTCCGGTTTACAAGGGCAGAGTTGAGACCCTGCGATGTTTATACAGTGTGTTGAGTGCATCCTGTGCTGCATCTTTTGAACTGATAGTTTTCAATGACGCCAGTCCGGATAAACAACTCGTCAGCGACCTGCAGCGGCTGGCCAGCAAAGGTTTGTTCACCTTTCTCGAAAATTCGCAAAATCGTGGGTTTGTCCATACTGCTAACCGGGGTATGGAACTCCACCAGGATCGCGATGTGGTGCTGCTGAACGCTGATACGGAAGTTTTTGACGGCTGGCTTGACCGGTTGCAGCAGGCAGCAAATCGACACCCGCGAACCGGTACAGTGACTCCACTTTCGAACAATGCCACCATCTGCAGCTATCCGCGCTTTTTGCAGGATAATCCTTTTCCGCTCGAACTTGATTTTTCTGAACTGAATGCCTTGACGGCAGTGGTCAATGCCGGGATGGAAGCAGAAGCTCCGACTGGTGTTGGTTTTTGCATGTATATTAAACGCGCTGCTTTGGCAGATGTAGGGAATTTCGACGAGAGTGAATTCGGCCGGGGGTATGGAGAGGAAAACGATTTCTGTCAACGGGCTATTGGTAAAGGTTGGCGGAATATTATTGTTGCCGATGTTTTTGTCCTGCATTGGGGACAGACCTCATTTCAAGGAGAAACGTCGAAACGAGTGCAGGCAGCGCTCAAGACTCTGGATAGATTGCATCCCAAATATCAGCGGGATGTCGGTGCTTTTATTGCTCGCGATCCTCTATTGAAAGCGCGCCAAAAGCTCGACCGGGAAAGGCTGATACGTTTGCGCCAGGAAAAAAATGTTCTCATTGTTTGCCACAACCGAGGTGGCGGGGCTGAACGACACGTTCAGGAAGAAATCCGGCGTCTTCGCAGAGAAGGGTACGGGGTTTACCTGATGCGTCCTATGCCCGGCCAGCCTTCCCATGCCGCTTTCAGTCACTTTGCGGCGACGCAACTCCCTAATCTGCCGTCCTGCGCGTTGGCGGATACAACAGCAATGAGTACGATGCTTCAAGATCTTGGAATCTCCGAGGTCCATACGCATAGCCTGGTTGATTTTGTGACGGAGGCTCCCGACCATCTCTATGCCCTGGTACAGGCAATGGGGATACGCTGGGAAGTGAATCTCCATGATTATAAGGTTATCTGCCCGAGCATTAATCTGGCCGACAGTTCGGGCCTGTATTGTGGGGAACCGTCTGATGCGGACTGCAACAAGTGCCTGCGCGAAAAAGGATCTGATTTCAGCGTGACTGATATCCGGGTTTGGCGCGCCATGCATAAGCGGGTTCTGCAGACAGCAGAGCAGGTCTGGGTTCCGGATGAGGATGTTGCTCAGCGTCTGGAACGATATTTTCCCGCGGTCACTTTTACTGTTTCCCCGCACGAAAATCTTGCTCTGACCCCGAACTCAATCTGTATTCCCGGGCTGGAGACGGATGAAAAACTTCGCGTCGTGGTTATTGGTGCTATCGGCAAGATAAAAGGTTTTGAGGTCCTGTTGTCATGTGCCCAAAATGCGCGGCAGCGACTGTTACCCATCGAGTTTATTCTTATGGGATACAGTATGAACGA
>JBBRDD010000228.1:0-7407 GCA_038204235.1 Desulfobulbales bacterium | reverse complement strand
CCCGGCAGATCCTGCTGAAGGTCGGCTGGAACATCAAGCATTTAGCAGCCATGGGTTTTTTGCCAAAATCATTGGGCTTAGCGCATTTTGGGCTGACATCCTGGGGCCGGGTTGTTTATCTGGACAATGCATCTCTTATCGATATTCGATTGTTTAACTTTCGGGGACCGCAAGGTACCGCTCTGGGTTTGGGGAATAACAGTATTGACCCGTCTACTTTTGAGCAGGATTTACATATTCCCCAACCGCATGGGGAGATATTTCGTGCCATCCACGGAGATCTTTTCTCCGCGCATTTCTGGGAGAACATACAGGCAAAGGTCAACAATAGCCGGTACCCTGATTTTTTCCCGTACCCCTCCCGCTATCGACTGGAATCAAGAAAATTCCGTCGTTCTATTCTAGAAGAATTACAACGGATGAGTGATACGGCGGATGCCAAGCAAATACATATGGCCTTGAATAATCTGGCTGTTGCCGATGTTGAACTTGCCGGCTTGAGTTTTTTACGATTGGAAGTTCCTCAACCTAGTGCCCGTGTTTTGGTCCTTGAGCCCATTGGTCCAGAGATTATTGCCCAGTTGCACCACCGATTCCAGGATGTGACCTTTGACATTTTGCAATCAGAATCGGAAGTAGTTGAGAGTGCCGGACAATGGACCCCCGGCATTCATGGCAAGCTGAACGCACTGGTCCAGGTGAGAAGATATGATTATGTGATAGGATATGTCAATGAAGCATTTGATGAGGATTTTTTCCGACTGGCTAAGCTGAAAGGATTCTTGCTCTTATCAACAGGCACTCACAACATTGATGTCGCCGCGGCAACGCGTTTTCATACCGTGGTCACCAACGCTCCCGGTCCCACGACCACGACGGTTGCCGAACAAAATATAGGTTTGATACTGGATGCCATGTATTCCCATGCTGTCCGGCACGGACAAGGCCCTGACGGGTTTGTCCGAATTGCCGGCAACGTGGATCTGCACGCGGCTCCCCTGGCCATTGCCCATGCGATGTGGCTGTGTTTTCTGCAGAGGATATTAAAGCTTGATGCAATGTTTTCCTTTGGGGCCAGCGAACAGTATGTCCGTACAGGGGTTGGCGAGCGCGCCACTGTTTACCACGATCAAATTGGCCAGAACAAGGAGGCCAATATTATCCGAATCATCGGAGTTATTGGTTTAAATGAAACAGGCCTGCATCTCATTGAATTTGCCATCGCCCACGAAGTTTCCATAATTCATGTTCTCCACCAGGAGTACAGAGATCTTTCTGCGGCTAAAAAAGAACGGCTCAAGGAGATGCTCTCGGTTAAAAAGGACACCTCACGAACAGATGATGTATCTATCCAGATAGTACCGGTGAGCCGCGCAGAACTGTTTGATCGGGCGAATTATACCTTTTCTACCGAAACGCATGATTTCAGGCGGTGCACTATTGCTCAACCGAGTGGTAAAATTCATATTGATATTGAGGATATTTTTGTACGCAATCTTCCCGATTTGTACAACTCCAGGGCTACAATCACGCTGGGCATTCAGGGTTTGGGACGTATCGGCGAAGCCGTCGCGCAGCGGGCGATACATCTTGGTATGTCCATTCTTATCTACCAAAGAAATCCGGATCGACCGAATTATCAGGCCAAACTGGTAGATCTGAGAAAACTGGCAGCACATCATCACAAGTGGGTAGGTCAACCCCTTTCCGTTCTATATGCTGAAGACAAGGACGCCTTTTTTAAGGGAAGCAATGTCATCACGACCCTGGCTGCAACCACAGACAAGACACGAGGCTGGGTGGACCAGAAGGGATTAGAGCAATTTGCCAGCCGGGCTGTCAGTCCTCTGCGGGTGATAGTCAGTGCCGGAAAAGGACTTGTGGATGAAGACGCATTGATTCCATTCCTGCGCAGGAACCCTGATGCCGAGGCAAGGCTGGATGTTCTTGCCAGTGAACATGAGGGGGGAGCCTATCGCAGGCTTACCGATGATGATGGCCGGCCACTGACAAACATTAAGATTACCGGGCATACTGCAGCTGCGGTGCGGGAAGTAAGACAGTTAAAGATATTTAAGGCTCTTGATAATTTACGAAGACTGATTGACGGCAGAATTCCACCCAATATAATCAACAACTCAATAACTAAAGGAAAAACAGCAGGAACGCATAGCATTGTTGAGATCGAAGAGCTACGATTCTTTCGCATAACTGTACCTTCTCCCAAGGCAAGAGTGCTCGTCATTGAACCCTTGCCGCCCGAGATTGTTCTTCAGCTGCAACTGCAGTTTGGTGACGTTTCCTTTGACATCCTGCTCGCTGAATCTGAATTGATAGAAGTTGATGGCGAGTGGACTCCCGGGATTAATAGCCGCTTGAATGACATTGTCGCCAGTCAGCAGTACGATTATTGCCTGGGGTATTGTAATGCAAATTTTGATGCCCTGTTCTTTCGGCAGGCGCGATTGAAAGGTCTCATTCTTTTTGCAACGGCCACCCATCACATCGATTTAGAAACGGCGACCCGAATGGGGACAATAGTCACCAACTCACCGGGGTATACGACAGTCGCCGTTACGGAACAAAATATCGGCATGGCCCTGGATGCGCTGTATGGGCGATATGTGCAGGATTATTATTCTGAGGGGGCTGTTGCCCTGAATCAAATTGATATTGTTGAAGAACAACGGGCCAGAACAGTTGCCCAGATTATGTGGTTTACCCTGTTGAGACGGGCCTTGCGACTGGATGCGATGTATGAGTTCGGGTCAGGAGATAAATATGTCCGCACCGGAGTTCGGCGGGATGCAACAGTGTATCATGATCAGCTTGGACAATACCGTGAGGCGGGCATACAGAGCAAAATTGGTATTATCGGATTGGATGAGGTGGGCATATGCCTTGTTGAACTGGCCATGGCGTATGAGGTTTCAACGATTTTAATCCTGGAAGAGGAGTATAGATGCCTTTCCGGGCAACAGAAGTCTCGACTGGACGACTTGTTGCAACTCTTACCCGAGGTTTCAGAAACGAAGCCGTTATCCATCCGGATACAACCCGTTGAACAAGATGAGTTGATCCATACGGCAACCTATACGATCAAGACACCTGTTGCGTACACAAGTCAAACCTTAAAGGAAATAAAAGCCAAGAGTTCGATAAGCGTGCTCGCCGATAAGGTGTATATAAATAATCCCGGCATATTTGACCGCTCATTGATCGGCTTAACCTTCGGAGTCCAAGGCCTGGGTCGTATCGGTGAGGCCGTCGTTCAACGGGTACTCGCGCTGGGGGCGAATGTCATTGTCTGCCAGAGAAACCCCGAGCGTCCGCAATATCAGCAGAAACGGGAGCGTCTGAGACGCCTGGCGCAGAACCGGGCCAAAGTGTACAAGCAAAAAATAGATGTGGAGTATGTCGATAAAACCGGACTGTTTACAACCAGCAACATTATAACAACCTTAGCGGCAACGACCTCACTGACTCGATATTGGGTTGACCGTCAGGCCCTGGATATGCTCGGCATTGCAGCTCAGGGCTCCGTCAGGATTCTTGTTAATGCGGGGAAGGGGCTGTTAAATGAAGAGGATCTCGCGCCGTACTTACGGGAACATCAAGACGTCGAGGTACGCCTTGATGTTCTTACCGATGAACAAAAAGGAAATGCCGGCCAGCGATTTATGGATGCGGACGGCAGGCCACTTGCCAATCTCAAGATTGCCGGACATACCGCAGCGGCAGTCCCCGAAATACGCCGTCTTAAGATCTTCAATGCACTTAACAACTTACGACTCCATATTGATGGTCAGAGGCCCAATAATATCCTGAATCCGGAAATAGTTATAGAGGGTTGACCACAACCGGGACCATTTTTTGCCGGATTCAATCTCGTCAAGGTATGAAACCGTATGGCTGGTTTTCTTTATTTATCTTGACGTCCTATTCTGCGATACCTACCGTAGGTCAATACTCCTACCGTAAGTTAATACGACCTCAATAAGGAGGGGACATGTCAGAATCAATCACAAAACCGCTGTTGTTTCCCAAGGAAATTGTCGAGAATTATCCCGATATACTTAACCCTGCAGCTCTCGTCGCTCTCGAGAAACTGGCGGTACTCAACGGTGAACGTATTGCGCTCATGGAGAAGCGGTACCTTAAACGACGGCAAAGATTTGCCAATCAGGAGCGAATTACCTTTTTAAACAGTGATGAGATCATTGGCGGCAGTCAAATTTCAGTGGCTGACGCAAGGGCTGGTAAGTTCAGCGGTCCTGTCATTCCGAAAGATCTACAGAGACAATGGATTCAAGGTACCGGCCCGGCCGCAAAACCGGAAGCACCGCTTGAAAGTAGCATAAGAAATGTGGCTTATGCACTGCTTTCCGGAGCAGATGGCTGGATGTTTGACGGAGAAGATGCCCTGGGGCAGATAAAAACCATGTCTTTAGATAATCTTCGTAACCTCAAACTCGCTTATCAAAAGGATCCGATATTTCTCGGTGTTGCAGAGAAAGTAGCGCTGGAGATGAATAAATGGTCTGCATCCTTTCTTGGAAAACCCATCATAGAAGACTGGTTGGCGCAACTTGAATTCACCACCAGGATATTCCGGCCTCGAGGCCTCCATCTCGACGACCGGCATTTCAGGGATGCTGACGGCCGGGGACTTTCGGCTTCCATTGTTGATACAACGCTGTATCTCTGCAACACGCATGAGGCTTTGCGAAAGAGCGGTTTCTCCCTGGTGCTGTACCTGCCCAAGATCCAGACGGCCGAAGAAGCGGCTTTTTGGAAAAAAATACTGGATACACTCGAATCCGTCTTAGGCTTGCCGCAAAATTCGATACTCGCCTACGTTCTTCTTGAGCAGGTTGAGGCAACCTTTCAGATTATGGAGATACGAGCCGCCTTAGGCGGGCACTTTGTCGGCTTCAACACCGGGAGATGGGACTATATCAACAGCGTAGCCGATGCCATGGCCTGGGACAGTAATTTTATTAATCCCAACATTGAAGAAATCGGTATGACCTATGGTTATATGGGAATGTACGAAGACAGGGTGCGACGTTGTGTAAACAGTCCTGATGAAAACGGAAGATTCGCGTTGTTTCAGGGTGGAATGGAACCCAACATCCCGGTTGGATCTAAAAAAGGTGTTGAGGACAGCATGAAAAAGGCCCTCGCGGGCGCCGAACGGGAACAAAAGGCAGGTGCCAGCGGGAAATGGGTCGCCCACTGGAAAATGGTCCATATCGTTCGGCCGGTCTGGGAAAAAGTTGGCGAGAACAATCAACTTGGCAGATCTTTTCCAACACTGAGCTATGCGCAGGAAGATGCAGATAATCTCTTTTTACTCGAAGATGCCCCCCGTACTGTTCGCGGCGCAAGAAATCTGCTCAGTGTTGCCCTGCAATATGGCAATGCATTTTCCCAGGGATTCCAGGCTGCTGCTTTGAAGCCTGGCGACTTTTTCGGCAACGATGACATCCTCTATCTCATGGAAGATATGGCAACCGGTGAGATACGTCTCAGTATCCTGTGGGAATGGATCCATAAAGGTGCGGCGCTCACAGAAGATGACCATGAGACAGGTCTTAAGAAAGGAGACGTTTTTACAAAAGCAATTTTTGCCAGGCTCCTGGATGAAGAATACCGCAAACTGCTCAGTGCAGACAGCCGCGATGTCCACGAAAAATCGAAAACAACTACACTGCCGATCGTCTATGAAATGGCAAAGAAATATATCGAAGAAGAGGTGAAGATCCCCTGGTATATCGATTTATTGAACATTAACCTGAACAATCACGATTTAGATGAAGGCAAGCGGCGAATTGAAGCCTACATCAAGAAATTCAGAGAAACCGGCCAGCGGATTACAGAAAACTTAGACTATTCACGGTAAAGAGAGGGAGAAAAACATGTTGGAAAAGCAAATCAGCGAATTACAGGAATATTTTTCCAATTCCCGGTTTGAAGGGATTCAACGACTCTATTCTGAGCGGCAGGTGGCAGAGCAGCAGGGAACAATTGCCAATGATTATACGGTGGCACGAGAGGCGGCGATAGGTTTTTTCCGCCTTTTACGGGAAAAGTTCGGAAATAAAACATCAATTACGACCTTTGGCCCCTATTCGCCAGGCCAGGCAGTAACCATAAAAAGGGCCGGCATAGAAGGAATATACCTGGGTGGGTGGGCAACATCGGCAAAAGGCTCTATCAATGAAGATCCTGGCGCAGATCTGGCCTCTTATCCTCTCAGTCAGGTTCCCGATGAAGCGGCCTCTATCGTCAGAGCCCTGCTCACCGCTGACAAAAACCAGAAGTTCTTTCGCTCGCGCATGACAGAAGAGCAACGGCAGAAGAGCCCGGAATTCGATTTTCGACCCTTTATCATTGCCGATGCCGATACAGGGCATGGTGGTGATGCCCATGTTCGTAACCTGATCCGACGTTGTGTGGAAGTAGGCGTTCCCGGCTACCATATAGAAGATCAACGTCCGGGAACAAAGAAATGTGGTCACCAGGGTGGCAAGGTCCTGGTTCCCGTCGACGAACAGATAAAGCGACTGAACACCGCCCGTTTTCAACTGGATATAATGCGGGTGCCTGGGATTATCGTGGCCAGGACCGATGCAGAAGCAGCCACCCTGCTCGAAAGCAATAATGACAGCAGAGACCACGCTTTCATCCTGGGGGCAACAAACATCAATGTACCTATGTATAAATTCTGTGCCTTGGCAGTGTTGCGTCTGTTCAACAAATCCGGGCACAAGGAAGTGCTCGGTCATCTGCTCTATGATCTGGCCGAAGAACAGTATGAGTTGGCCACGAATTGGTTTAAATCTGCAGATATCTATGAGAAATTACAAACGATTATTGCCAAAAAGGTCTCAGCAGACGGGCTGGAATTAGAGCACATGCTCGATGAGGCCATGACTACTGTGGTGCAGGCCTGGGAAAGTGATGCCGGGATCAAGACTTTTCCGGAGGCCGTTGCCGAGCGCATAAAGCTCCTCCAGGATGACGGTCAGGATGCTGCCATGAGTGTAGAGGAATGGATGGCGTACGCTAAAAAGGTATCGCACTATATGGCAAGGCAGAAGGCTAAACAGATTGGGGCCAATATCCCATGGGACTGGAACCGGCCCAGAACAACAGAAGGTTATTTTCAGATTCGTGGTGGTATCGATTACGCTATTGCAAAATCTTTGGCAGTTGCTCCCTTTGCTGACCTTATCTGGATGGAGACAAAAACCGCCAATTTAAAAGAGGCCACTGCATTCGCCGAAGCCATCCATGCCGTCTATCCGGACCAGATGCTTGCCTATAACCTCTCACCTTCATTTAACTGGGATACCACCGGGATGAGTGATGAAGAGATGCGACAATTCCCAAGTGCTATAG
>JBBRDD010000227.1:0-7514 GCA_038204235.1 Desulfobulbales bacterium | reverse complement strand
TATCCATCCCTCCCTTATTCCGAGTTTTTGCGGGGCTGGCTTTTATGGCCACCACGTGCATGAGGCGATCAAGGCACGCGGCTGCACTGTCAGCGGCTGTACGGTGCATTTTGCCAATGAAAATTTCGATGAAGGGCCGATTATCCTGCAAAAATGCGTCGAACTCAACTATGAGGATGATGCTGACACCATTGCCGATAAAGTATTTGCCATCGAATGTGAAGCCTTTCCGGAAGCAATTAACCGGGTTGATCAACGGGGCATAGAATTCTTCTGGAAACGGGTAGGGATGTGAAAGACCAAAAACGACTGCTGATGGTAAGCCCAAAAACTGATCCGGCCGGGCAAAGCTCTGGACCCGGCGAATACGAGGACCTCGATAACTGATGGTTGCCATGGAACTGCTAGCACCCGTAGGAACCGCCGAAACTTTTGGAGCCGCCTTGGATGGCGGTGCTGATGCCGTGTATGTCGGAGCTCCGGGCTTCAACGCCCGTAATCTGGTGAGAGATGTGCGCCTTGAAGAGATTGGGGCGATGATTGATCATTGCCATAGTCTCGATAAAAAACTCTATATTGCAGCCAACAGCCTGATTCTTGAAAGAGAATTACCGCTCGTGATCGAAAACCTGGCCCTGTTGGCGGAACTGAACCCCGATGCGCTCATTGTCCAGGACCTTGGCCTGATCCGTCTGGTGCGCCATTATTTCCCGGAGTTGAAACTGCATGGCTCGACCCTGACGACGGTGCATAACTCGGATGGGGTGCGTTTTCAGGCCGATCTTGGTTGCGAACGAGTCGTTCTGGCCAGGGAACTGACGCTGAAGGAAATCGGTACTATTGCAGCCGGAAAAGGCTCCACTGAGCTGGAGATTTTCATCCACGGCGCTATGTGCTTTTCCTACTCCGGGCTCTGTCTGTTCTCGTCTTATCTTGGTGGAAAAAGCGGTTTGCGGGGGCGCTGTGTACAGCCATGCCGCAGGGCCTATAGCTCCGGCGGCAGAATTGCCGGTGGGAAAGGCGCTAAAGGTACCGGAAAAAAAGGCGATTCTGGACGGTATCTCTTTTCCATGAATGATCTAACCGGCCTGGAAGCCGTACCTTTTTTAAAGGAAGTTGGTATTTCCTCGCTGAAAATAGAAGGTCGGTTACGCTCGGCGCACTACGTCCATTCCATTGTCGCGGCCTATAGATTGGTTCTCGATGCTGATTTGCAGCATCAGGATGAGGCGCTGGATCAAGCCAGGGGGTTAGCCGACCAGGCGATGAGTCGCAATACGACCAGTGGTTATTTTTTCTCTCCTCAGCCAGCGGAAGCGACATCTCCCCATCACTCGGGGAATATGGGCATCCATCTTGGTCGTTTCACCGCGGCTCGGCTGGTTGGCGACCAGCTTACCTGCCGGTTTGTTACCAAGGGCAACCTGGCTGTAGGCGACAGACTGCGTCTGCATGTCGAACCATCGGGTGAAAGGACGGCTTTTCGCCTCAAGTCAATGTTTGTGCTTGGTGAAAAGCAAGAGAATGCCGTCGCCGGCAGCAAGGTCTCAATTGAACTGCCGGCCGGTTTTCAGGCCGCTGCCAATGGACATGTCGAAGTGTATAAAGTCGATGGCGGGGCGCAGGGTGGTTCTTCTTATGATGGAGCTTCACAAGTGGCCCGGATTGGCCGGGAACTGGCCGTTAAGAAAAAGCACCTGGCGGCAACAGTTGATCGGATTGTCAGCCTGGTCTGCGATACCGGCAGTGAATTGCCTGCCGAGGAACAAACGGAAATAAAAAGAAAAGGGACGATGCCCCAAAGGTCGTATCGCCCGCCACCGGCGAGAAAAAAATTACCGATGGACTGGTGGCTTAAGACCGACTCGTTGAAACTTATCCTCGGAGATTTACCGTTTGTGCCGGATCGTTATCTGCTTAGTTTCAATAAGCAGACGGTGAGCCAGGCCGGCAAAATGAAAGGAGCACTTGGCAAAAAAGCCAGAATGCTGACCTGGGTGCTTCCTCCGTTGATAATGGAAAATGATTTGCCCAAGGTGAAAAAACAGATTCAGTTGCTTCTTCGGACCGGCTTTCGCAGTTTTCAGCTGGGCCATCTCAGCCAGAAATTATTGTTTAAGGGCGAAAAAGCCCACCTTTTTGCCGATTACACGGCAAACCTGTTTAACAACCAGGCGGTCGCGATGATCAGCGAGCTTGGAATTGGTGCTGCTCAGGCAGGCATTGAGATGGATCGCGGGGCACTGCAGGAATTATTCAATGGTTGCAGGGCGACAGGGGGCGGTTCCAGCCCCGGCGGGAGATTTATACCGGTTGGCCTCATGGTGTATGGTGCTCCTGCTTTGTATACCTCCAGGCTTGCGCCGGATTATTTCCCCTACGACAAGCAGATCCTCAGTCCCAGAGACGAGCCCTATGTGATCAGGAAGAAGGAGGGCTATACGCAGACTTTCCCGGAAAAACCATTTTCGCTGCTGCCTTATCTCGACGATTTGAAAGAGATGGGAGTAAAGTATGTGGTCGTCGATATTTCCGGTGGCACCAGTTCGAAGAGGGAACTGCAGGACCTCGAGGACCGGTTGCATAACACCGGTCGGTACAGCAAGCTGTCCACTTTCAATTATCTGGGCAAGCTTGAATGATGGCGTTGTAAAAAAAACGGGTGCGAGCCGCGCAAATTTATCCCGGTTCGGCGTACTAGAGTACGTCGAGCTGGGAAAATTTGCGGCAACGATGCAGGTGAAGATGGGTAGTTTTTACGACGCTATCAGTTGGTTTTCTGAATTTTCCCTTCATCAAGCCTGCGCATCCCTTCCATCAGCAGTTTCATGAAAAAGCCTATTTCCGGGGTTCGGAAATCCTCCTGGGCGATGCCGGGTGTGAAGCGAAAACGGCCCGACTTTTCTTTAAGTATTTGATAAAATGCCATATCTCCGGCGTGTTCATCATATTTTGCTTTGATAAGAGCACCCTGTCTAAAGGAGAACCGGGCCGTTCCCTTGCTGAGGTTGGACAGAGTCAGGATGCCGGTTTTGTTGTTCATGTTTAACGTCTGGAAAAGGGCCTCCGGCGGTATTTCTGACAGGTTGCCGGTAATTCCTGAACTGAGGTCTTCGGCACGGATTCTATTGGACTTGTTCAATCTCTCGGCCATGAGCCGTGAGAAATAGAGCTGGATTTCAGGATAGATATCCAGAATTTTGTGAAAATTAGGTTGATCGATATATAGGATGGAACTGGGTTCTTTTACCTGAATCGTTGCATTGACGATATCGTTGCAGATCAGACTCATCTCGCCGAAAACTTCTCCGGTGTCGAGGGTCGAGATAATAATTCCCGCTTGGTTTAACACATTGACCGTTCCCGACACTATTATATAGAATCTGCCGCCGGGATCACCCTTGCTGATGACAATATCGCCAGGTTGGTATGTATTCAGTTTGAAATAACTGATGACCGCATCAAGATTTTTCTGGTCGATATTTTTGAAAAAAGGAAAGCTGCTCAGCAGATGGACAATTGAACCGAGTTCATCGGAGAGGGTGTCTTGGCCAAGTTTCAGGAGATGCTCATCCCTGCTGTGTTCCAGCCGTATCGAGCCGGTACAGCCGCTGCAATTGATCATGCAGACAGGTATTTTGTCACCCCTTTCGTACTGCATAACCAGCTTGGAAAGATCGGCGTTTAAAATCTTGCACATCTTTTTCCCGACCGGATAACTGATGATTGAGGTTGTGATGAAACTGTTCTCATTGTCGTTTGTCAGAGGGATGGCTATCCCCGAGAGGGCAAAACTATCGTTGAATAAATATATGGGGCAGCTGCGATTTTCAACGATTTTAAATAATATTTTGGGAAACCCCATGGCAACGGCCTTCATTGTACGTATTGGTTCTGGTCAAGCCAGACGAGTAATGCAATCAGCTGTCTTCTCTCAAAGCATATCGTATGTTCAGGTGGGGTGTCAAATCGACGGTGAAAGATATCTGCAACAAAATGACGATGCATGACTGACGATATTTGTTGACAATGTATTATTCTTGCATTATAAATTGTTCGCTTCACGATATGAAATTTTCAGGATCGGCGCACATTCATACGATCACGATCACTGATGTATAAAAATATATTTAACTCATCTAATCGAAGAGATACGATAATTACAGGAGGAAGTACGTGGCAAATCATAAATCCGCTGAAAAGAGAAACCGTCAAGCTCAGGCGAGCCGTTTGCGCAACAAGATGAATAAAACCAAAATGAAAACAATCATTCGCAAACTCGATGAAGCCGTGGTTGCTGGAACAGCAGATGTTGCAAAAGACGTTCTGAAGGAAGCTACTTCGGTTATAGCCAAGACTGCGAGCAAGGGTACTATTCATAAGCGGAATGCATCTCGAAAAATTTCTCGACTCGCTAAGCGTGTAAATAAAATGACCACTGCTGCGTAAATTATTCTGTTGCCGTTGTTGTAAAACGGTTGTCAAAGAGTGCAAAAGGGCCATGGAATCGTAAGATTTCATGGCCCTTTTTTTGTTCTTAACGTCACAACCACTAACCCCGCCCAAAAGATTTGCGGGGTAAGTTCCTTCACGAAATAATTTGCTTGTACAGCATAAACAAATTATTTCTAAGTCACTAACAAACTGGACAAGACCACCTGGCAGCTGGTATGTTCATGTTCGCCTTAAAAATTACAGTTTTTTTCACCTTTCATTTGATTGGGCCTAAGAGCATGTTTTTACCGGATAAACAGCAATTTAACAGTGATATGGCCACAGCCCGGTTAATCCCGGTATGTACGGAAATCGTTGCCGATCTCGATAACCCGTTAACTCTTTTTGCCAAGGTTGCCGAAGAGCACAGTCATGTTTTTCTCTTTGAGAGTATGGAAGGCGGTGAAAAGTGGGGGCGATTCTCTTTTATTGGCTACGATCCTCTGGTAATGTTCACTTCCACAGCCGATTTAATTCAGCTGGATGAAGTAAAAAACGGTATCAAATCAAGCCGAAGTTTTTCTTCAGACCCCCTGCAGGCTTTGAAATCGATGATCGAAGAGCTTGCTGCCGCCGAATACGAGCATCTGCCCCGATTCTGCGGCGGTGCTGTTGGATTTCTCGGCTACGATATGGTCAGGTTCATGGAGGAACTCCCTGACAGTCGACCGGCTACTGAGTTTCCTGATTGCTCTTTCATGGTACCGAAAATTGTTCTGGTTCATGACAGTTTCAAGCAGACCGTGACCATCGTCTGCTGGGTGCAGGTTGATCCCGAAAGTGATGGAAATACGCTGTACGATCAGGCTGTGGAACTAATTCATGGAGTCATAGCAAAAATCAAACGACCGGTTTCTGCCGATTTTTTTGCAGCGAGCCGAAACGATGGTTCCATTTCCCATGAATTCTCTTCTAATATGGCGCAAGACCAGTTTAAAGCCATGGTGGAAAAGGCCAAAGAATACATCATCGCCGGCGATATTATTCAAGTTGTACTCTCGCAGCGATTTCACACTAGAACCGACCTGGCGCCCATGGTTCTGTATCGGGCGCTGCGACATATAAATCCAAGTCCGTATCTGTTTTTCCTGAAGCTGGGCGATGTTATTCAAATCGGCTCTTCTCCTGAGATTTTAGTGCGGAAAGAAGGCACAAATATCGAGCTGCGGCCGATAGCCGGCACCAGAAAACGCGGGGCGACACTTGAAAAAGACCTGGCTCTGGAACGTGAGCTTCTGGCTGACCCAAAAGAGACGGCAGAACATTTGATGCTGGTTGATCTTGGCCGCAACGATGTTGGCCGGGTGGCGAAAGGCGGTCATGTTGTGGTCCAGGATCTGCTCGTTATTGAGCGATACAGCCATGTTATGCATATTGTCTCCGGCGTTCATGGCGAGATTGCTGAGGATAAAGATCAATTTGATGTGATGGCAGCCTGTTTCCCGGCGGGTACGGTCAGTGGCGCCCCGAAAATCAGGGCAATGCAGATTATCGATGAACTGGAAGAGGACAAACGGGGCCCCTACGCCGGAGCTGTCGGTTATTTTGGTTTCTCCGGCAATATGGATTTCTGTATTACCATCAGGACCTTTGTCATGAAAGGGAAAGATCTCTATATTCAGGCCGGAGCGGGGATAGTTGCCGACTCTGTACCGGAAAAAGAATTTGAGGAAACGGTTAATAAATCATTGGGTTTGCGCCGTGCTGTTGAACTTGCCGAGAAAGGATTTTAGAAAATGCTTGTAATAATAGATAATTACGATTCTTTCACTTATAACATCGTCCAGACAGTAGCGGCCAATGCATTGAAAGAAGGACGAACCGAAGATATCCGGGTTTTTCGAAATGATAAAATTACAGTTCAGGAAATTGAGGCTTTGCAGCCGGACCGATTGTTGATTTCGCCGGGTCCCTGCACTCCAGGTGAGGCCGGGATTTCTATCGAGGCGATTCAATATTTTGCCGGCAAACTGCCGATCCTGGGTGTTTGTCTGGGCCATCAGGCGATTGGGGAGGCATTTGGCGGCACGGTCATTCGAGCGTCCCGGATAATGCACGGCAAAACGAGCCCTATGGAACATGACGGTCGAGGTGTTTTTACCGGACTGCCGCATCCTTTTGACGGTATGCGCTATCATTCTCTGGTGGTTCAGGAAAGTGATTTTCCTGAATGTCTGGAGGTGACCTGCCGGTCCGATCAAAATGAGTTAATGGGACTGCGCCATAAAAAGCTGCCTATCGAAGGCGTTCAGTTCCATCCGGAATCGATAATGACTCCTGCCGGAATAACCCTTCTGAAAAATTTTTTAGCAACCGATTATCTCAAACTGCTGCGACCATAAGAGGTTGGCCCAAAAAATAAACATTTAAAAAAAATCATGAATATTAAAGAAGCAATCGGCAAAATTGTTACCAGCCAGAACCTGACTGAGCCAGAAATGGTTTCGGTAATGAATGATATTATGGACGGCAATGCCACCGATGCCCAGATAGGCTCTTTTATCACGGCGCTCAGGATGAAGGGGGAAACCATCGATGAAATTGTCGGTGCCGTCCGGGTCATGCGATCCAAGGCAACCTTTATCGATTCGGGGGTCGATACCGCCGGCGGTGCTGTTCTGATGGATATCGTCGGTACTGGCGGTGATGGTTCGGGTACCTTTAATGTATCGACAACAACCGCCTTTGTTGTGGCAGCGGCGGGTATTCCAGTGGCCAAACACGGCAACCGGGCAATTTCTTCTCAATGCGGCAGTGCCGACGTCCTTGAAGCGCTCGGGGTAGATTTGAGTCTTCCTGCCGAGGCTGTTTCTCAATGTGTACGATCAGTGGGGATTGGGTTTCTGTTTGCGCCCATGCTGCACGGAGCTATGAAATACGCTATCGGGCCGCGCCGGGAAATCGGTATCCGGTCCATTTTCAATATCCTGGGACCGATGACGAATCCGGCGGGAGCAAATGTACAGCTCACCGGAGTCTTTGCCAAAGAATTGACGACGATCCTCGCCAATGTACTGGTG
>JBBRDD010000226.1:0-7531 GCA_038204235.1 Desulfobulbales bacterium | reverse complement strand
CCCCGGTACCATCTTGCCGTCTTTTTCACCAGGTCCGCAACTGCCATTTACATGCACATGAAAACCATGCAAACCCTCCGACAACTCGCATAACTGCGGTATAAAAAGCGTGCCATACTGGGTTTCTCTGACTGTAATGGTACCGATCTTGGTCCCATTGCCTTCCGGTGTCACTGTATACATATCAACAACCGATTCTGCTGCCCAAACACTGGAGGCCGCAATTACGGCAAAAATAAAAAGATAAAGACCTGCAGTCTTTGATTTCATGATGTACCTCAATGTGGTATTGCTTTGGTGTCTCCGGTCATGGAGATTTCTAAGAATAACGTATGTTTCATGCCAGGGGGGCGGTCATCTTGCCGGACAGTCCGAAACAAAGCCGCCCGGCTGAATTGCCATGAAGCTACACTACTACTGTAATACAGTTCCGGATTTGGTCAATTTGCTGCTCTCTATCAACATGTATTATCCTGGTGAGCACTTGCATAGTGCTCCCTGAGCAGATCATCGCCCCAGTCCCTTTTGAGATCGCGCCAGACACTGTGAATATGGTTGGCGTTATCCTGGGTATTGTCGTACTCCACCAGAAAGCTTGGCCCGTGCAGGCGGTAGTAGTGCGGCTCTCCCGGATGTATTGAACCTGCCCAGGCAAAATGAATGCAGTCGATGTTCTGTCTTTCGATTGACTCGAGCTGATTGTCGGCCAATTGGGGTGCCATTCGCCCAAGATAGACCTGTATCAGCTTCCTTGCCGCCTGCTGCTGTTCTGCGGTCATTTCGGATAGAGCAACCCCGACCGGATCATCAAGACGGATACGGGGCGTCCATTGCGTGATGATATCTGACGGGGCGGTTTTGTCGATCACCGCTCGTCCGACTTGACGACCATCGAGCATTGCCAGAAGCTTGCGCGCCGCATCTTCTTCCTCCGGCAGGGTGCGAAATCCCTCAAGCTCTCCCTTCGGCACCCTGGCCGGATTGGCCCCGAAAAAGTTGGGACTGCAGGCAACCCTGCAGGAGTCGACAATCAGAAAGTGCACCGACAGGTGGTGTCCTTCGATCCGCCAGCCCCAGGCCTTATCACATGACGGGTCTCCGAATATTGTCACAAAATAGAGCTCCGGATTGCGGATAAGGCTGTTGAAGGTACCTTCCAGGCCGGCGAGGATTTTTTCCAGGCTCATGATGTTGAGTGCGGTAATATTGCCACGGCGGCTCATCCCGCTTGCCAGCAAAGAAAAAGCCCGACGTTGCTGGCTGCTGTCCATTTCGGAAAGTGGCAGACCCGATCGCGGCACCGGACGGTAATCCCAGCAAGTGCGCTCATTGTCGGTAATCCTAAAACCCGTCTTTCGCCTTTGGCCCGGTTCCAGGCTGTCGAGAAAGGCGGTCGCCGAAACTTTCATCTGCTGCGCAGTTTCCGCTGCTTCAGAGAGCTCTATGGTGGTCTTTGGCGTGGAAATATGCATATATGGCCGACTCCGTTAGTTTATCCCTTAAGGTGGATGATAATCACTCTGGGGATAAAAAACAGGAGGGAACTGACTTGCTGACTCAAAATGTCAGGCATTTGCGCTTGACCATGCTGCAGAAAGAGGCGGTGTTGAGAAAAATAATCAGACCAATCTCTTATGTCTTAAGCCACCGTCATCAAAAACATCAAGTGGGGAAGTATTGCAGGCCACTCCCTAAATAACCGTTACCGGGAGTGACCTCTCTTTTCTTCTGCTACTTTTTGGTCATACGCCTGGAAAGGCATTTCCTTAAAATTGCCTGATAGGTATCCCAGTCTTTTGTCGCCAGGGCAGCCTGTTTGGCGTATGCCAGTTCATTTTTCGTCATCAGTTTCCTCCAATTATTGAGTGTGAAGGTCTGAAGCTGTTTCGAAACGAAAAAGCCCCCAGACCAATTAAATTGATCTGGGGGCCCTGATTTCTCCACAGATGCAACGTTAGGCCTCGTATCCTCGAAGGCCAGTTGTTTTTATAAGGCAGGTATTCTGACTTCCGGATCGTCCACTTCTCTGCGCCTTCCCGATTTTTCTCAGTGGCATATGCAGGATTTGTCCCCGGTTACAGCGGCGGGCCCGTTCCAGATTTTCACCGGATTCCCTTTTATGTCTTTGCGACACCTTATAAATATAAGCATACTAAAGTATTGAATTGGCGTCAAAGAGTATTGTTCAACCCCGTCGATAGGAATTATTGTCCCGGAATCCCCAGTGCCTGAATGGACATCGCGTTTTTGCCTTCCGCATAAGCCAGCAGACGGCCTTCTTTACGGTCTATTCTAAAGGCAAGGGCGTAGGCGAGAACGCGTATCGGATAATCCCGGGGCAGCCGCAGCAAGTAGGGCTGAATAGTGGTGAAGTCGGTTACTCCGTACTGTTGCATGATAAATCGCAGGCCGCCATTGGCCGGACCGATGTTATAGGCGAGAAGTCCGAGAAAGAGGTCTTCGTTCATCTCAGTGAGATAATAGCGCAGAGTAGCCGCACCAAGAAAGGCATTATAGCGGGGATCGTTCATGTCACGCCCGGCTGACGGAAAAAGTTTATTGACGTCTTCAACCACTGCCGTCGGCACCTTGGTTATCTGAAACAGTCCATGCCCCCCATCCATACTTTTCCGTGGAACGTATGAAGATTCGGCGGCGGCTAGACCCTTGAGGAGGTCGATATCAATATCATAGGCATCTGCCGCCTCGTGGATCGCTTTTTTGAACTGCTCGGCCCGGCTGATCATCTTCTCCATGGGGGCGGTGTCCAGGCGGCGATAGGCAGCATAGACCTGATGGGCGAGGACAACTCGGCCTGCTTCTTCTTTGCCGCCGACCAGAGTGCGATAATAACCAAAGGCCTGAGTAAAATATCCGTGTGGAATAAAAATGCCGACCAGAAGTGTCATGCCAAGCATAATGGCCGGGGGCAGCTGGGGCGATCTTGCCTGCAGCCATTTCCGGATTCTCTTCCAGGCGCTCAGCAGGATGGAAGCGATGACGATGAGACCCAGGATTCCGCCGGCAAATGGCAGGAGACTGTGAAGTAAATCGGTGCCGGAAAACCGGTTGCCGACATAGCCGAGCAGCATGATAATGGCGGCCATACCGATTGCCGCCAGACCGAGACATTCCAGACTGATAAACAGAAAGTCTTTCAGCAGGGTTTTTTGCGGTTTTTTCTTCCTGCTGGTCTTCTTCCTCTTGCCGGAGGGGGAAGCCTTCGCGCGTTTCTGAGCAGGTCGTCTTTTGGGGGGCGACGGTTGCGAGGGAAGTGATCGGGCCATTCGACAGGTTTAATAGATTATGACGTATTCGAGAGTGTTCCTTTAAGATACGCCAAATTATGAAAAAAATGACAATAAAAGCAGTCCACCTTATTCGACGATGGGTGGATGGTCAATTACAATTTTTTTAAGGCTGCCTATACGTACCAGGCATTGGTCACGATGTTGACCCTTACAGAGCAGTATGCCGAATTCATTCTTTGACGCTGACATTATCTTGCAACGATTACAGCTTTGTAATGTTCCTGAAAGATTGGGGTAATGATCAATAAGTATATTGGCTCGTGTATGATTGTATCCTGTTGAATAGTTAAATTGCGTCATACTGTGGAGGTTCCTCCGGGATAACGATCGGGTGCAGGATTCGTATTTTTAACGCAGTTTTCAGAGAGTAAGGCACTGAAATGATTGTTGCAATTGAAGAATTATGCTTGGAGTCAGAAGATGATCAAGGTTAAAAATGTTACTCGAAAATATGGCAGCTTCAAGGCGGTGAACAACGTCTCAATGACAATTCAGTCTGGGGAAATTGTCGGACTCCTCGGCCATAACGGTGCCGGCAAGACAACGATCATGAAGATGATCACCGGCTATCTTGAGCCGACTGAGGGGACAATCGTCGTCAACGGCAAAGAGATCGGCAACGATCGTCTGGCTATCCAGAGAGACATTGGCTACCTGCCGGAAAACTGTCCGGTTTATCCGGATATGACGGTGGTCGAGTATCTCGATTACATGGCCTCTCTGCATGGCCTCTCCGAGGGACAACGAGCCCCGCTTGTCGTCGCGGCGATTCGTCGGACCGGGTTGCAGGAAAAAGCCTTTCAGTCAATAGCAACTCTATCCAGGGGATACCGGCAGCGTACCGGCGTCGCCCAGGCAATTCTTCATGAGCCGGATATCCTCATTCTCGATGAGCCGACTAACGGACTTGATCCAACCCAGATTCAGCATATGCGTGCGTTGATCACCGACCTGGCCAAGTCTTCGACGGTTATCATATCCACCCACGTCCTCCAGGAGGTACAGGCTATTTGTGATAGGGTTATAATTCTTAAAAATGGCGAGAAGGCCCTTGACACAAAACTCGATGAACTACAGACCGAGGGGCGTTTGCTGTTGCAGCTTGGTGGAAAACATGGTGACCCACGGCCACTGATAGAGGGATGTCCTGGCGTTGCCTCGACTCTTGTTGCAAATCATGCCCAGCGTAATCATTTGCATTCGACAAAGAGTTGTGCGGTGACGATGGCAGCAGGTGAAGACCGGCAGGAGACAGCTGCGCAACTTGCCGCGCTGCTTCAGGAAAATGGCTACCGGCTCTACGGTATGCAATTTGAATCGCGCAATCTTGAAACAGTATTCGCCGAAATAAGTGGTTGACCCCTAAAAACGAGATATGTACCTTCGCAAATTTCTTTCTCTCTTTTACAGCTCTCTTTAGGCGGCGAAAAAAAGGATAAGAATTTCTAAGATGTTCATTGGAGTGATAAATAATGCACAATGTCTTTCGTATAACTCGAAAAGAATTCGGTTCTTTTTTCAGTTCGCCGATTGCCTATATTTTTATTGGGGTTTTTCTGGCGGTAAATCTCTTTATATTTTTCTGGGTCGAAACGTTTTTTTCCATTAATATAGCTGAAATACGGCCACTATTTACATGGATGCCGATACTTTTGATTTTTCTTTCGGCGGCGGTGACCATGCGATCGTGGGCGGAAGAAAGACGATCGGG
Organism: Desulfobulbales bacterium; assembly: GCA_038204235.1. Lineage (GTDB taxonomy): Bacteria > Desulfobacterota > Desulfobulbia > Desulfobulbales > Desulfocapsaceae > Desulforhopalus_A. Next base: position 2,509 of record JBBRDD010000226.1, on the reverse strand, counting down.
TACCCTGGAGCTGCTGCTCACCTCGCCGATATCGCCCCTGGCCCTGGTTTTAGGTAAATTTTTTGCCTGTCTCGGCCTTGTTGTATTGTCTCTGGTGCTCACCCTGTCGATTCCGGTGACGGTAAATTTTATGGGGCCATTGGACTGGGGTCCGGTTCTCGGGGGTTATCTGGCAACCATCTTTCTTGCGGCGGCTTATATTTCTATAGGTCTCTATGTCAGTGTCAAGTCGGACAATCAGATCGTCAGCCTGATCGTTACTGTTCTTGTCTGTTCTCTCTTTTATCTGATTGGCTCGGATACGCTGGTATCGTTCTTTGGTAACCGAGCGGCGGAGATCCTGCAAATGCTGGGCTCCGGATCACGCTTTGCCTCAATTACCCGCGGGGTGATCGATCTTCGGGATCTTTACTACTATCTCGCCTTGATGGGGGTATTTCTTACTCTCAACGTCTATGGACTGGAAAGAATTCGCTGGGTCGACAACCCAGCCAATATTCGCCATAATCGCTGGCGGCTGCTCAGCGGTCTGGTCATTGTCAATTTTCTTATCGCCAATTTCTGGCTGGCACCAATCAATGTACTCCGCGCCGATATGACCACCGATCATATCTATTCTATTTCGCCGACCACCCGGAACTATCTCGCTCAATTAAAGGAGCCGCTGCTTATCCGCGGCTATTTTTCCGCCCAGACGCATCCACTGCTGGCACCTTTGGTGCCGCGGATCCGTGATCTGCTGCGCGAGTATGCGGTGGCTGGTGGTGACAAGGTTCATGTCGAGTTTATTGATCCCCAGGAGCATCCTGACCTGGAGCAGGAAGCGGCACAGAAATACGGAATCCGTCCGGTGCCATTCCAAACGGCGAGTAAATACCAGTCCTCTGTCACCAATTCCTATTTTGACGTGCTTATCCAGTATGGCGACCAGTTTGAAACGCTTGGCTTTCGTGATCTGATCGAGGTTAAAGGCAATGGGGAACGGGACCTCAATGTCGAACTGCGCAACCCGGAGTACGATATTACCAGAGCCATAAAGAAGGTGTTGTACAGCTATCAGGGTGGCGGGGATCTTTTCTCCGACATAGGTAAACCAGTCAAATTCACAGGCTATATGTCACTCGACAAAAATTTACCGAAAGAGCTGGTTCGGCTGAAGGGCGAACTGCAGACCATTCTTGCCGAAATGGATAAAAAGGGAAAAGGCCTTTTTACCAGCGAGTTTGTTGATCCCAATGCCGACAACGGTGCCGTCGCCAAAAAGATCAGTGACCAGTACGGCTTCAGACCGATGGCGGCTTCCATCTTTGATGATCAAAACTTCTGGTTTTATATGACGTTAAAAAGTGGCGACCAGGTGGTGGAAGTGACCCTGCCGGAGAATTTGAGCAAAGAAGGGCTTATGCGGTCGCTTGCCGCCGGTCTGAAACGGTTCGCCACCGGCTTTACCAAAACAGTGGCTTTCGATACCCCGAAGACGACCCCGCCCATGCCCCAGTATGGCATGCCCGGACGGGGACCACAGTTCGAAGTGCTCCGGGAGTTGCTCGCCAAGGAACATGGCGTCATAGATACCGATCTGGCTAACGGTCGTGTGCCTGACGATACTGATATTTTGCTGGTCGTCGCCCCGGAATCTGTTGACGAGAAACAGCTTTTTGCCATGGATCAGTTCCTGATGGAAGGAGGAACCGTTGTTCTGGCTACCTCGCCCTTTGCGATTGGTCTGGAACAAAAACTGAACGTTACCAAAAATTCGACGGGTCTTGCGGCCTGGCTGAAATTCCATGGTATCACTATTGGCGAAGAAATGGTGCTTGATCCCAAAAACAGTGCATTTCCGGTTCCTGTGCAGCGCCAGGTTAACGGGGCGACCATCCAGGAGATCCAGCTGGTCAATTATCCCTATTTTGTTGATATCCGTCCGGACGGTATGAACCGGGACAGTGGCATGCTCTCCGGTCTGAACCAGTTGACCATGAACTGGGCTTCACCCATCAGTATTGATCTGAACAAGAACAAAGAGCGGAAGGTCACCCGACTGCTGGAAAGTTCAGCAGGCAGCTGGCTCTCAGGTTCAACCGATGTCCAGCCCAATTTTTCTGCCTACGGCGAGATGGGTTTTGCCTCCGGCAGCGAAAAAGGAAAACAGCTCCTCGGGATGGTGGTGGAGGGACATTTCACCTCATTTTTTGCCGGAAAACCTTCTCCACTTCTCGCTGAGAAGAATAAACCTGTTGAGCCCACAGCAAATGCGACCGCAGGACAGGATAAACAACCCCAACAACAGATAATTAGTCGGCAGATCGACAAATCACCTGAATCGGCGCGTATTATTCTGTTCAGCTCGAACAGTTTCCTAAATGATACCATTCTTGGCATCGGTTCCAGTGTCTTGGGCAGCAGCTATCTTGGACCGGTCCAGTTAATCGCCAATAGTGTCGACTGGTCGCTGGAGGATCGTGGTCTCCTGGCTATCCGCGGTCGGGGGCATTTTTCGCGCACCCTG
>JBBRDD010000225.1:0-7537 GCA_038204235.1 Desulfobulbales bacterium | reverse complement strand
GCCGATTCCGGCCCCGAAAGTTTTGCTGCAGACAATAATTAGCCTGAATTTGTTAGGGTTAGATTATGAATGTTTGCGGGTATCATTAGTCCGAATTGGCTTGTATGGCATTGATCAAATATTCTCGTGGAAAACTGCATCAACCTCCAAGCTATCCAGGGCTATCCCGAGATTGCGAAGTGTTACTTAAAGGTTGTTTTTAAAGAGGTGGGCAATTTACTTCCCATATATTTCTCGCATAATCAAGAAAGTCTGTGCTTAGGCCTTGACTATTAGTGCCAATTGGATCGATGATTATCAATCACGCAAAGTGATGTTCAGCCAAAATTAGCTTCGTCGAAATGTGTCTCTATTACTCTGTATCTATAAAGGAACTCAGAAATGTTAAAAATGTTAAACAACATGAAAATTGGAACTCGCATGAGCCTGGCTTTCGGTCTTATACTGGTTCTGTTACTAATCAATGGAGGGATGTCTTTAAGAATGATCTCCCAGTTGAGCGGCGATTTGAACAAACTGGCTAATGATCGTTTGCCGAAAGTTGTACAGACTAGTGACATAACAAATAATATCAATATCATCGCCAGGGCTCTGCGCAATCTCATTATCAACCCCACCAAGGAAACGGAGCAGGCTGAACTCGCGCGTATAGTGAAAGCCGATGAGACCATCGGCAGTGATATAGAATCCCTCCAGAAATCCATTACATCAGAAGGGGGGCAGACCAGGCTGAAGAAGCTAGCAGATGCCAGGATCGCCTATGTCGACCAATATAAACAGTATCTCGAAATCGTGACGAAAGGTGATCTTGACAAAGCAAAATCCATGCTTCTCACGACCATCAGGGCTACCCAAAAAAACTATTTTGCCGACTGCGAGGAGTTGGTTGTCTACCAGACACAGCTGGCAAAAGATTCTGCCAGCGAGGCGGAGGCAAATGCGAGCCGGGCGATAAACCTGCTCCTCCTGATCTTGGCTGCAGCTTTCGTTATCAGCGTAGCATCAGCCTGGCTGATTATCAGGTCAATCACCGGATCGGTACAGAAGGTCGTTAAATTTGTCAACAAAGTAGCCAAAGGGGATTTTACTTCGCATCTTGCTGTCGACCAGCGGGACGAGATGGGCACCATGTCTGCGGCTCTCAGCAAGACTATTTCCGAACTTGGCATAATGATTAAAGAGATCATTACGGGGGTGAGCACCCTCTCCTCATCCTCCACCGAACTGGCGGCCATTTCAACCCAACTTTCAGGAAATTCTGAAAATGCAACGGAGCGATCGGCCGCAGTCGCCGCTTCATCTGAAGAGCTGAGCGTCAACATGAGTTCTGTTTCCGCAGCGATGGAACAGTCAGCAAGTAACGTCGGCATGGTGGCCACTGCTGCTGAGGAAATGTCTAGCACAGTAAGTGAAATAGCTCAGAATGCTGCAAAAGCCAAAGCCATTACCGAGGAGGCAGTAACGCAATCCAGCCTGACAACCAGCAAAATTAATGATCTGGGCAGGGCCGCAGAGAAGATCGGCCGAGTGACAGAGACAATAACCGAAATTTCCGCGCAGACCAACCTGCTCGCACTCAATGCCACCATTGAAGCAGCTCGAGCTGGTGAGGCAGGCAAAGGCTTCGCCGTTGTCGCCAACGAGATCAAGGATCTGGCCAAGCAGACTGCGGCGGCGACAGTTGATATCAAGAATCAGATCGACGAGATGCAGGGAACAACCCACTCCACTATAACGGACATTACGAAGATCTCTGAAGTCATCAAGGAAATAAATGATTTCATCGCTTCAATTGCCACGGCTGTCGAGCAGCAGTCGGCGGCTACCTCTGAAATCTCTGAGAATGTGGCTCAGGCTGCCGCTGGAATAGCAGAGGTGAATGAAAATGTAGCTCAGAGCAGTATAGCGATTCAAACCGTCAATAAGGATATTAGCGAAATCAATGCCGGGAGCCGGGAAATAAATGATAGCAGTCGAAATGTGAAAGATAGTGCTCATGAGCTTTCAAAATTGGCCGAACAACTTGATTCGCTGGTACGCAGGTTCAAGGTTGCGTAGCTGGAAAGCACGTTGCCTCCCAAACCCGCCTCAGGTTGCCTGACTCTTATAGCCGGGCGGGTTTTCTTGATGTGCTTGAGGGTAAAAAACGAGATCCTATTGCTGCTGCCACTGTTACGGTGCAGTATTCTGGCCGAAAGACATGTTCAGTGAGGAGAAATGTCGTGTTACAACGATGCAGATCGTTGTGATATGGGGTAGAGGTGTTTCGACAACACATGACTGAAATCAGTGTAGTGCTTTGTGACTTGTCGATGCCATGTATGGATGGTTGGGAAACCCTGTCAGCCTTACGTCAGATGCATTCGACTATCCCGGTGGTTCTGACCAGCGGACATGATGAATTCACGGTGTTGGCGGGCGGTCATTCAGATTTACCTCACCACGTCTTTCTACATAAGCCGTATCAGAAGGCGGAGCTGGAGAATGCATTAACAAGAGCAATGGCAGCAAATCGTATTCACAGTGGAGGTGATATATCCTAGGTTCAATGCAGGGCTGTCTCTCTATCTAAGCGAAACGAAAAATCGGCTATTTGTTCAATTCTTCCATAATTGCTAATCCGATTTTATCCAAGGTAAATGGCTTTTTTATAAATTGGCCAGCGCCTAAATTTTGGGTTTCTTTAATCTCATCTGTTTCAGCAAACCCACTCATTATGATAGCTTTTTGTTTAGGATGAATTTTGATTATTCGTGCGTATGTCTCTCGACCATTTATGCCCGGATCCATAATCATATCGAGTACCAGTAAATCCACCGTGTGGTGTGTCAAATATTCAATGGCTTTTTCACCACTTGAGAACGGAGTCGCTCTATAACCTAATACCTCAAGAATACTGCAAGTTATATCTCTTTGGCTTTCGACATCGTCAATAACGAGAATTGATTCTCCATTTCCTTTATAATCATTAATTGGTTTGGACAATGTCTTGTCGGATATTTCCGTCCTGGTTATAGGGAAATATAGCTCGAATAATGTGCTGTTTTTGTTACATTTGACATCTATATAGCCGGCATGGTCCTGTACCACATTCCACACCACAGTTAAGCCTAACCCGGTTCCGGTTCTGTTCATTATCTTCTTTGTATAAAACGGCTCAAATATATGCTCAATATCTCTTGAGGAAATTCCTGCACCATTATCCTCTACAGAAAGAACAATGTATTCATCTATAGAGACATCATCATATCCTTTTAAAGGTTTATCTAAGAAACAACTAGCAGTTGAGATCGTAACAGTTCCGCTGTCTTTAAAAGCTTCAACAGCGTTTGACACCAAATTCATCAGTACTTTTCTAATATGAATATATGAACCGAGTATGTTGAGTAAGCTGGGTTCTAAACAGGTCTTTATTTCAATCTCTGGGTGATATTGTTTGAGTTTTATGAATTCCGCCGAAGTCAAATATTCTCTTATCAGGTCGTTAAAATTGAGAGGTTCTTTGATAGTGGCTACTCCTCTTGCAATGGTTAAAAGATCATCTACGATTGCAGCGGCTCTAAGTCCGGACTCCTGTATTATCTTGATAGGTTTTTTGAGTGCACTCTCTTCCGGAAGATTTAATAATAGCAATTCGGGGTAGCTAACAATCCCAGAAAGAACGTTATTCAGGTCGTGTGCTACACCACCGGCCAAAAGTCCCATTGATTCCATTTTTTTAGAACGTTCGATTTGGGCTTCAAAACGCCGACGTTCGGTTGTATCCCGTATTGCCGCAATATGGACATCTCTCCCTTTATATTTGAAAATCTTAGCAGTAATTTCGGTGGGGAAAATGGTGCCATCTTTCTTTTTATGATACCTGATTGGGATGTATGAACCTTGCAGTTTGGTGGCTTTTCGTGTCTTTTCTGGCTCAGCTGAAAAATCTGTGTTTTTCATCGACAGTATTTCTTGCTTGCTGTATCCATAAAGCTCAACAAACGCTTTATTTACATCAAGCATGTTGCCGGTATTATTTTCAATCAATGCAAGCGAATCTGATAAGAGATCAAATAAGGTTCTATATTTTTCTTCACTTTCTTTGAGTGCTTTCTCCGTTTGTATTGGTTCAAATTTTTCAAGTGCCTTAATCTTTTCTTCTAATTCCTCATAGGTCGGTTTTTTACCGGTCATATATCAACCCTCTGTCTGATAGAAGTACAACGATATAATTTCTTGTGTCTCAAAATGATCAACCATCAGCCGTTATCAATCCACCGGCAAAGAGCTCAGTTTTAAGCACCGCCCCGAAGAGCTTCGTTCCAGAGGATGGTGCGATTGCGGCCTGCGTCTTTGGCTGCGTAGCATGCTTCATCGGCTTCGCGGAGGAGAACCTCAATATTCGTATTTCCTTGCCTCAGAGAGGTTATGCCCATGCTTATCGTGATACCCAGCATTTTGTCTTCATAATCCACCCTGTTGGACTCGAAGAATGTTCGAATTTTCTCCGCCACAGTGTAGGCTGTCTGCAGGCTTGTGTTTGGGAACAGGAGGACGAATTCTTCACCTCCTATCCGGCCGATGGTATCCGTGGACCGCAGCTGCTCTGTCAGAGATGAAGCAAGGAACTTTAAGGCCCTATCTCCCGCAGCATGGCCGTGAGTATCGTTGATCTTCTTGAAATGGTCTATATCCAACTGGATGATCGATAGGGGGCGGTCGTGCCGCAGGGCCTGAGCGATTTCATACTCTGCCCGCTCCATGAAATGGCGCCGGTTCGAAAGGCCCGTTAGGTCGTCGGTAGTGGCTAGGAATTTTAACTTTTCTTCTGCTATCGTCTTTTCAGTGACGTCTTTGTAGCTCCAGAGCCTTCCTGAGACCCATCCTCCTCCTATTAGAGCGCAGGAGTTTTGTTCAAGGACGGTTCCGTTCTTGAGGTAGATTAAATCTGCCGTGTCCCCGTCTATTGCCTGGTGGTATTTCATCATCATGTCGGCGCATGCAGGTATAACCGACTCAAGCATCCTACCGAAAGATGAATTGTCGAATTCTCCTAAATCCCGCTCCTTACTGAGGTCCCACAACTCCAGGAAACGTCGGTTGTAATGGATCACCTGGCTGGCGTCATCCAGAACGAGGATTCCGTCGCTTGTGGATTCCAGTATAAGTTTGAGCTCGTAGGCCTTTCTTGTCAGCGACGTTTCAGTCATTTCCTCTATATTAGCGGCGATGGCGGCGAGCTCAGGATTAGATAAAGGCTCTTGTGGCTCATGGGAACTTTTACCCGAGGTGATGTTTGCGACCCTTCGCTTGAGGGACACCAGCGGCCTCACGAAGCGGGATTCATATACTTTGACTTGGATAATGCCGATGGTGATGGACACCGATAGCATAAAGAGGACAGCGAGCAGGACTTTGAGGAACACAGGGACGAACACCTCGCGGCTGTCTAAGGCGGATATGATTGTCCAGTTCGTAACGTTAAGTTTGGTGTAAAAGGCGATCCTGCTCATATTGCCTAGAGTATAAGAGATATAACCCGAATCCTCGGTGAAAAGTCCGGCCGAACTGGGGGCGAGTAAGTTTAGGTTCTGACCAATATAATCCTGATTCTCATGGACAAGTATTGTGCCCTGGCTGTTGATTACGAAGTTTATCTGGGAATCGAAAGATTTTATCCTGTTGATCAGACCGTCCATCCGGTTGATGGTGCTGTCGACGGAGACTACGCCCCGTATCCGGTTATCGTCGGCAAAGGCCATGGACACAGAATTAAGCCATTCCTTGTTTTTGATTTCACGGTAGGGGAGGCCTATGGACAATTTTGGGTATCTGGCTACCGCCGACTTATACCAGGGGCGCGTTTTCGGATCAAACCCTTCAGGGGGGACGTAACCGTTTATCAGGAGCTTACCGTTCTCATATCCGGCGTAGCAGTATTTTACGTTTGGGGTCGATTGCTCGATGAACCGGAAATAGGTAAGCACCCGCTTCATCGATTCATCGCTCCCGGTGACGATGTCGGGATTAGCGGCTATGATCTTGACAGTCGCGGCCAATCCTTCCAGATGGGCTTCTACGTAAGAGGCTATCTGTTTGTTGCTGCCGGCAATTTTCAGCCGAGCCTCTTCCATGCCGGAACGGTACAAAATTACCGACTGCATGAAAATGAATATTATCGATACCGCAATCAAGAAGCCTACGCCGATAAGGAAGATTTCTTTCCGGATCGTCAGGCGTTGCAAAGAAAACATCAATACCGCCTCATTTTCTGCTGTAATGTATTAAGCGAGCCAAAATGTGAAAATTGTCCACATGAACGAAGCTGTCGCACGGAGAGTAAAAAAGAAACGTCGATTCTGAGATAGACAATCAGGCACCCGGCTGTCCCCCTAACGGGAAAAAGGTACATGTACATAATTATAGCTCACCTTGCAAGGCCAAGCTGGAATGTTCCCGACCCCGGTTGGCGTAGTCGAGCGACACCACTCTGCCGTAGATTTTCTCTTTCATGTTGGTGGCGTTAATTACCGTCTGTGTACAGGAGATCTGTCGATTCAGTAACATTTTACTGTTGATGGACAGGAAAAAGCCACCAAGTGTTTATTAATAAATACGTCAATTGGTGCACATTGATGCGAATATATATGTCATGATTTAAATCAGATATTGATGTCGCTCTCAAGTGGCTATCTTCGGCAATCAGTGTACTCCTTAGTACGTATACAAATAATACCTTTAATTTGGGGATTGGCTGGAAAACAGTGCCTGCGGTATGGCTGCACTAACCGTTCAATTTGAGCTGGAATCAGTTTCCATCAAAAGTGTTTTTTTAAAATAAAATGGAGATAAAGGTCTGGGGTCCAAAATTGACAGCCTACCCCAGGCCGTGAGCTGTTTATTAAACTGGAACTTTCGCTTCATCGAGTACGGTACGAACCGAGGTTGCCAGTTCAATCAGAGTGACAGGTTTCATCAGCACTTTCTTGATACCAATGCTTTTCAGTCTATCCGTATCGAGTTTGGTGCTGTAACCCGTACAGAGGAGTATTGGCATTCCCGGGAAAATCTTCTGAATCTTGCTTGCCAGATATTCTCCTGTTAACTTTGGCATGTTCATATCTGTGACGACCAGATCGTATTTCTCGGGGTGTACTTGAAATGCTTCGAGGGCGTCGATCGAACTTGCTCTCGTTTCAACGGAATATCCCAGCCCTTCCAATAATTCCTTGCCTATATCCAGCAACAGTTTCTCATTGTCGACAAAAAGGATATTCTCATTGCCGCGGGGGAGGTTGGCTTCGGATGCGAAAGCCTGGTAGGCTTCAACTTCAATAAGTGGCAGGAAAACCTGAAATGTAGTCCCTCTAATCCAGTCCAGAGGCTCGAAGTAAACCATATAGAGTGCCTTGGAGTGAAAAGATTCTTCTCCCGGAGTCTGCCAGTTATATTCGAGATATCCTTCTTTGGTTTTAAGCTGGTCGCGGACGAAAGCAAAACGCGTATTATCGGTGTGTTCCACTTTTTTGTTCGGATGAACGACGGCAATGCCATT
>JBBRDD010000224.1:0-7591 GCA_038204235.1 Desulfobulbales bacterium | reverse complement strand
CTCGTGATGCAGTACAATAAAGTTGATCTCAAAGAGCACGGAATTCCAATTTTACCGACCTCGGTTTTGCAGAATGATCTCAACAGTAGATTAAAAGTGCCCTATTTTGAGGCAAGCGCAATTACCGGATATAATGTCGCCGCGACACTGAAGAAAATTATATCTTCATCGGTGATTTCAATACAGAAAAAATTACTCTAGAGAGAGCGCTGTGGTGAAACAGTATACCGGAAACCAATATGACGATGATTTAACCGTCGGAACTGAAGATTATGACGATTCATATTACACTGGTTCAGTCGATTTTTTTGAATTTGCAACTGATGATGAATCGCAGATTAGTCGTTTAAAAAGTCTTATTCTATCGATTGATTGGGAAATAACCGATGAGATTCTCATGCAGTTCAATGAGGAACTGATTGATCTTAGGGATATTTGGGCAGGCGACAAAATCAATCTGGTATATGTACAAGCCCTTGAAAAAATCAGTAAATATATCTACCAGAAGAAGGCAAATTCTCATCCCAGTGCTATTAAACTGTTGCTCACGCTGTACCATAATCTTGAAAAAATTGTTTCGTCATACGATCTGACCGAAGAGCAGAAAAAAGAAATCTTGATCGAAGATGTAAAACGATTTGAGAGTCTTAAGCGCCATATCGGTCAGCATTCCCAGGCGGCGGATATGGGAATGCAACCTGAGAAACCGAAACAAAAGAACAAAACCGAATATATCAGCAGTGACAAGGATCTGTTGACTCTCAAGGCCATTGTACTTGGTATTGATTGGGAGATAACCGACCAGGATCTCAATGCGTTGCGGCAGGAAGTTGTCCGGCTTGATGAAAAATTCGCCGGCAGCAGGCCTAAACTCATTCTTTTGCAGGGGATAGGCACACTTGCCGCCTACATTAAACTGAAAAAAAGCAATGCTCATGCAGACGCCTTTAAATTATTGCATCTGTTTTATGAGAGCTTCGAAAAAATCGTCACAACTCCAAGGAAGCTGGAGGAGGAAAAAGCTATCCTCCTCCCGGCTGTAGAGAAATTTAATGCTTTTAAAGCTCTGCTCGGACCGACAATTGCGGCGGAAGCGATCAGTCGGGATGAAGAGGAGACAGAAGAACGGGAAGGCTCCTCTGATCCAATTACCTTAGCACCCGCTTTTGCCGATCTTTCCGAGGAAGATGTTAAAGGTTTTCAGGCAGAAGAAGAAGCGCAGGCGCTTGGGCTTGAGAGTTCCGGTAACATCGATAATCATGTGGATAGCTTCTTCATGGGGGAAAGCTTTAAGAACCTGGAAGCCGAGAATTACCCCGGAATTTTCACTGCAACCGATGGAGAAATGCAAAAAAATGCCCTTCAGGGGGTTAATGTGGAGATAGATGACGAAGAGGAAGATGGGGAATCCTTTGCGGGAGATAATCTGGCTCCGGCATTGAGCAGTGTGATCGAGGAAGATGGAAATGTTGAACTTTCGCCGGCCCTGGAAAAGGTAGCTTTGCCGGTTGAAGATGAACTCGTTCTGGAAGAGAGTCTCGATTGGCCTGCTGAAAATATTGCCGATACAAGCGTGGCTGCAAATGCTGAAGATGGTGATACCGAACAGACAGAACTTGATTTCAGTAAAGTGGATCCGGACCTCGTTCTTCAGGGGGTCGATGTCGAAACCGATGCCGATGATGATTCAGATGAAGAGGCTCTTCCGCTGATGGGTGGCAAACTGGCTCCGGCCCTTGCTGCAAATGATGAAGTCAGTATCTACAATGCGGCGATATTTGAGGAATCGGCATCTGGATTATCTGTTGACGAAGAAATTGCCGGCAAACTGGGTGGATTCTTCGACGAAGAGATCGCCTCGCACTTATCGCCAACTCCTGCTGGCGATATGGAAAATGATCAGGCCGCCTCACTGGCAGTTGATGCAAAAAATGAGGAAAAACCAAACGAGCTGGAAGATGCAGAACAGCTTGATGCATTGAATGCAGACAACGATTTTGGACAAAGTTCGGCAGAAGGCCCTGGCACTGACAATTCTGATTCGACTGCTGAAATCGAGCAAGAGGCAGATATAGCTGCAATCAACGAGCGTCTCGATAGCTTTTTTGATCTCGAAGAAGATGTTGTGCAGACAGATGGGGATATATTCCTTGATACAGAACCGGAGATGACTGCGGGCAGTGTGTCTGCTGAAGAGAAGATTGTTCTTCCGGTTGTAGAGGATATTGAGGAGGAAGTCGTTTTTGAGCTTGTCGAGGATGAGGCTGAGCCGGCTGGGATTTTACATGATACAGGCCACTTCAACCTGCCGGATTCCACTGAGCACTCTGATTTGTTTCAGTCGCTGCAGAGTTGTGTCGACGCCCTGGGGGTTGAACTGGATGAAAAGGTTATCGCCAGCCTCTCGCAGGAAATTGACAATCTTTACCAGAGCCTGACGGATAAACCACTTGAAAAAACATTTTTACAGCTCCTTTCAACCGTTACCAGACATATCGACCAGAATGGCTATGATTCAAGCACTGAGGCCTACAAATTATTGCAGTCGATTTGTACTGTTTTGCGAACATTACAGGGTGATAATGTCCTTTATAATCAAGAAATGTTACTGTCTGAGACCCACAAGGTATTGAATTGGCAAGAGCAAATATTCCAAGAGCTGGTCGCAAGAAATGAAGCAGAACTGACGATTGTTGACGAAGATGCGGCAGAAGAATCGATGCGTGTTGAGGCAGCGCAAGAAACGCTTTTTGAAGGGGAAGAAATAGAGGGTGAGGGACTCCATCAAGAAATTTCAACGTTACGGCAGAGTCTGCAAGATGAGATTGCCGAGTTGCGCAGAGAATTGAAAGATTCCTGAGTATCCAGCAGAGATACCGGGACCGCAGTGTAAATGGGTTATTTTCTTTTAAGAAAATAACCCATTTTTCTTGAACGAATAGCTTATCTCATCAAGGCAATTGCTGATAAAACTGCGTAGATAATCAGCGATGAAACAAGCAAAATCAAAATACTCCGTTGATAGTGATTCGTTGGATATGCTGAAAATAACGCGAAAAGAAAGATTCCCGGTATACCTACGCCGGCGGCAAGCGGGGGCATATAACGCAGCAGTTCCTGAAGACCAAGAAAAAACCAGGGGCCCGATATATAGCTGATCCCGAGACGGTCCGGTTCAAATGGTGCACTGACGAATACTGAAAATATCAGCATCAAGGCTATTATTGGCAGGTGGTCACGAATTTTAATTTGGTAAATGCGGAGGTGGTTCCAGGCAAAAATCAGCAAGAGAAGATCGAGAGCGATAACATGGTGGATGTATACTTTTCGCAGACCATCAGCTGATATATCAAAAAGCAGATTGTTGAGAGCATGACCCACAACAGGTATTGCCTGGATGATATGTTCCGCGATTAAGCCAGCGGAGGAACCGGTATTGTCTCCTCTCAGTATATAGCCGGTAAAGAGGAGCAGCAGGATCAGAGGGAGGGTGCCGATCAGTCGCAGCCATTCTGAGATACTGTATTTTATGGTTTTTTGATAAACAGCCAGCAGGTGAAGGCAGCTGAAGAAAAAGAAAAACTGGCTGGTAAAGAAGTGCAGCGACCTGAAGAAACGGCCATAGGGGGCGAGTAGATCGAGAGCGGCAGTTGCATAGGAAGGGTGAAGATAATCATACTGTAAGCCGACAACGATGCCCGAAAATAGTGAAAGATAGAAGGCTGCCAGTGCCCATGCGCCCCATTTAATGTCTTTTAAGGCGGAAAATTGTCGACTGATCAAGCTGAAGGTGCGCTGAAGAGACTCAGGTAGTAACAACATAGAGCGGGTCGTCTTGTCTTTTCTCGACCGGTAAGAAGGTGAGAGGTTTTTGGGCAGGGCCTTTTACAACTTTTCCTGTTTCGACGTTAAAGCGACTCTGGTGGCAGGGACATTCTAAAATATCTTTATCTTCCTGGTAATTGATTTTACAGCCAAGGTGGGTACAGGTACGGGAAAGTGCCCAGCACTTATTATCCCGGTCAAAGAGAATGAATCCGGTGGTGACGAGATAACCGGTTGCCGGTAAGGGCTTGCTGATATTGACATAGGTTGGCTTTTTGGGAATTTTGAATCCGGCAAATTGTAAAACAGGGTACAAAAATGCTAAGGTGCCCAAATAGGTCAGAAATGCCCTTCTGGCATTGCCCTTCTCTGGTGTTTGGGGATTTTTTTTCATAGCTCAGGGAGTGTAGAGACAAACAGAACAGATCGATTGGCTATGCTCTTATGGTCAGTTTGGCTGAGGAAAACTTGTCGATCAGCATTTTATTGACGTGGCTGGGTACCAGATCACTGACATCCCCACCGTTTCTCGCAGCATCCTTGATGATCGATGAACTGATATAAATCCAACGGAAACCGGGCATGAGAAATACCGATTCGACTTCTCGTTTGAGTTTTCGATTCATGAGGGCCAACTGGAATTCATAATCAAAATCCGATACGGCCCGAATCCCGCGGACAATAGCCTTGGCATTCTGCTGATAAGCATAGTCCACGAGCAGTCCCGAAACGGATTGCACCTGGATACGCTGTCTGCCTTCAAATGATTCTTCAATCATCCGGATTCGTTCTTTCAGGGTAAATACTGGATCTTTCGCTGAGTTTACGGCAACTGCGACAATTAATTTATCAAAGAGATTGAGTGCTCGGTCAATGATATCGATATGCCCGTTGGTTATTGGGTCAAACGTTCCCGGGTAGATCGCGATAGATGGTTTGTGGATTTCCTGGCCAGTCATTGTACTCTCTTGTCTAGAATTAATGAGGACTATTAAAATTATCAGGTGCTGTCACAATTTACCGGAGTTTCTATAAAAACTAAACGCCGCCTCACCATAAACGCGTCGGTCGGTTCGTTCAAGTTTGGTGAGAGATGCTGGTAATTCTACTGTACGCCTTTCCTCGACTATTAGTAGGCCATTCTGAGCTAAAAGGCTACTATTGTTTACGAATTCAAGTATAGAAAAAGATATGTCCTGAGCATAGGGTGGGTCGGCAAAAATGAGATCGAATCCTGACCGGGTTTCTTTCGGTAACTTGTTTGGCGGGATATTTTTGGTCAAATCATGTTGGACAACGCGCAGCTCACCCTCTCCCTTATACCCTGTGAGGCAGAGGAGAATATTCTTTTTGATCAGTTGTAATGCCAACGCATTATTGTCTATAAATACAACAAATTGCGCGTTACGACTAAAAGCTTCGAGTCCTAAAGCATCAGTGCCTGCAAAAAGATCGAGAACCTTCGCCTGCCTGACTTTATCGCCAAGTATGTTGAAAAGAGCCTCTCGCGCTCTATCGGAGGTAGGGCGGATACCTTTTTCGTGCAGGGGAGGAGGTACTAATTTACGGCCTTTTGCCGTTCCACCAATAATTCTCAAATGTCCGGAGATCGTTGAGGTTTTCTGCTTTGTGCAGAACAAGTACGAGCGTGCATATTTCGCTGGTACTTACTGGAGATAGCCAAGAACAGTTTCCCCGGCGCGCACCTTGTCGCCTACTTTGATAATGATCTCCGTTTCAACCGGCAGGTAGAGATCAACTCGAGAACCGAACCGAATCAGCCCGAACCGTCTGCCTCGGACCACTATATCGCCAGGTTCGAGCCAGCAGACAATTCTTCTGGCGATCAGACCGGCGATCTGAACAAATGCCAGAGTCTTCCCCCCGGGAGTGGTTATAACTGTTGCACAGTATTCGTTTTCCAGGCCGCTCTTGACGCTGTCTGCTGCGTAAAATTTACCGGGTTTGTAAATTACTTTTTCGACTTGACCCTGGCAAGGGATTCGATTGACATGAACATTGAAAACATTCATGAAAATTGATATCTTTTGCGTTTCCCCACCGGTAAAAGAATTGTCGGGAATCTTTTCGACATGGATAACTTTCCCATCAGCAGGGGAGACGAGCGCTTCAGGGCTGGTAGGACCTAATCGTTCCGGATCTCGAAAGAAGCAGAGGATAAAAGTTGTGGCAATAAAGCCAAGAGTCGTAGCAATGGGCAAACCCAATAAAGCCAGGACAAGAGTACAAAAGGCGGCAAAGCCGATAAAAGGGTATCCCTCTTTGGCTACCGGCACTTGTGGAGTAAGCATTTAAATGTATACCTTATTTAAAAAGAGTCTTATTTAGTTTTATTCGCCCGAGACATGGCGATGATGCCGGTTCGTACGATTTCTTTAATGCCTAAGGGGCGGAGAATATCAATGACAGCCTGGATTTTTGATGCCGAACCGGTTAGTTCCACCGCATAGCTTTTGGCGCTTACATCGACGACTTTGCCCCGGAAAATGTCGACAACTCGCAGTACCTCGGCGCGGGTATGCGTTTCTGCCTTCATCCGGATCAGTACCATTTCCCGTTCGACATATTCCTTGTCAGTGATATCTGTCACTTTAATGACGTCGATCAACTTATGCAGCTGCTTGGTTATTTGCTCAACGACGGAATTATCCCCTCTTGAGACAACGGTGAGAGAGGAAACGCCAGGGTCAAGTGTTTCTGCCACGCACAGACTTTCGATGTTAAAGCCACGACCACTGAACAGGCCGGTTACCCGGGAAAGTACTCCTGGTTTATTTTGCAGAAGTACAGAAATTGTGTGTTTCATCTACGTGATCCTGGATGTAATAAATTCAAATTTGCCTCGTAAAGCGCCACGTCCATCGGGCTCGGTTTTTAACGAAGTTCAACTTTCAAGGCCCGAAAGGAGATAACCCCGTAAAAACCTTTGCGGGACTCTTTTTAGTGCTCGCTTGAATAAAGGGGTGTTCTTTACAGTACGCCCTGGTTCCTTTCAGTAAATCACTAACCCCGCCCAAAAGATTTGCGGGATAAGTTCATTCACGAAAAATTTGCTTGTAAAAAGCACAAGTAAATTATTTCTAATTCACTAAACAAGCAGCATTTCTGTGTTCGATTTTCCGGCAGGTACCATGGGGTATACGCCTTCTTCCTTTTCAATTTTAAAATCCATGATGACCGTGTTGTTGGTTGCCAAGCCCAGTCGCAGTGAAAACCCCATGCAGGTAGTAAACCACTTTTACTGGCGGTGGCAGAGCGACCGCAGAGAGCTCCTGCAACCATGGGAAGTTTCTATTACGACAAATAATCATTCCTAATTTCTCTTTGCCTTCAAAACTTCTAATAATCTAAAATTGAGATACAACTTTTCTTTACCTACTTGTTCGCTTTTTAAGAAGCCTTGATTTTCTAATTCCTTGAGGTAATTCCCTACTGTTTTTAGATTTCCTAAACCTGCTTTTTCTAATTGGTTTCTTTTAGTGTAGGGTAATCTAAAAAGTTCTTCCATTAAGTCTTTTGAATATATTTTTGGTGCTTTTTGCTGTATTTCTATCGCCATTTTATTCATTAATTCCTCAATTTCTGTAATTTGAGCTCTTGCAGTTAAAGCCGTTTGCTCTACCATATCGAGCATATACAAAATCCAATCTTGCCAATTGCCATCTTCAGTTACTTTTCTCAAATTAGCGTAATAGTTGTCTTTATGTTGTATGATATAATTACTAAGGTATAAGGCTGGTAAGTC
>JBBRDD010000223.1:0-7674 GCA_038204235.1 Desulfobulbales bacterium | reverse complement strand
CAGCGATCTTGAGGCGATTAAGCGATCTTTTAAAAAGTTTGTCGCGCTCCTGCCTGCCGACGGTTTGCTGGTTGCCAATCTTGATGATGCAAATGTTGCTGAAATCGCTGCAAATGCACCCTGTGCTGTACAGGGTTACGGTCTCGACCCTTCTTTCACTTGGGCTGTGCAGAATATAAAAGTCGAAAATGCAGTCAGCCATTTCGACGTCGTTAAAGACGGAATGGTATGGGCCTCCATGACAGTTGGACTCCCCGGCAGACACAATTGCCTCAACAGCCTCGCTGTGTGCGCGGTAATGCATCACCTCGGGGTGAGTCCTTTAATTATAAATAACGGGCTGAAAAAATTTGCCGGAGTCAAGAGAAGACAGGAGGTGCGCGGCATCGAGAACGGGATCACCGTTATCGACGACTTTGCCCATCACCCGACCGCTGTTCGGGAAACTCTGGCAGCTTTGAAAAGCGGCTATGCCAATCGGCGACTGATCACGGTCTTTGAACCGAGAACAAATTCATCGCGACGCGCCATTTTTCAAAACGATTACGCCAGCGCATTCGATTCAGCCGACATCATTTTGCTGCGGGAACCAAGTCCCATTGAAGGACTGACAAAAGAGGAGCTGTTTTCCTCGACCAAACTGGCGTCGGACCTCTGCGCCAGACATCTAGTTGCCGAGGCGTTTCCGACAACCGACGATATTCTCAATCGACTGAAATCCATCCTCAAAAAAGGCGATGTCGTGGCTGTTCTTTCTAACGGAGGCTTTGACAACATCCATATCCGTCTCCTGGAACAGATCAGGAGTTCTAGCAGCAGGCAAGAAGAACCCGTTTAGCGGAGAGTGCAGTAGGCCTGTATAAACTCAGGACTGTAGGTGTTTACCAGTGCCGGACATTCGTGGGAGAGGCATTCAAATGGTACCCGTTACGATTAAAGACCGAAAACAAAACAGCTTCGGTGCTGGTGAACGCTTACGGCAGTGGGAAGTTAATCGATGATGGGATGAAGCGCGTCACGCAGTTTTTCAAACAACTGCTGGTAATTGGCCCCTTGATCCCCGGCTTTCCCCCGTTGCTCGATTTGCAGGGCTATGGCGGCGCAATCGTCAAGACCCAGATTCAAAAATGCACCTTTTATAGTATGGCCAATCTCGCCTATTGCCAGAGGGTTATCCGCCTCCAGTGCCTTCTGCAGGTTCTGCATATGCGACTGCAGCGTTGCGATAAAACTTGGCATCAGCATCTCGATCTGTTCAGCGGGAAGGCTAAACTGTTCTGCAAGATGTGCCTTGATAGTGTCAATTTTCTGCTGCTGCATCGTACATACCTGAAAAGAGATTAAGCCATCAAATCATGCTTTGTTTGCTAAAAAAGACGGCTCCAGATCATCAATCAACTGGAGATGGTGCAACTGTTCCAACAGGCAGATTTGGTTGACCGGTTTTGTCAGATATGCCGCACATCTTCCTTCGACCATTGCTTCCATGATATTTTTTGCATCGTCTAAGGCAGTGACCATTATCACTTTAACAACATCAGGACCACAAATCCCTTTTTCCCCTTCGATTCTTCGTATTTCACGCAATACTTCATGCCCGCTTAGCTTAGGCATCATGATATCAAGACAGACAAGGTCATATCTGGTACCGGTGGCGCAATACGATTCCTCAATGGCATCAATTGCCTCAACTCCATTGATGACCACATCACAATCGCCAAAAGGAGAAAGCATCTCTTTCAGCAGGGTTCGACTGATAAATTCGTCTTCAGCAATCAGAATTCTTATTTTATTTGCCATACGCTTTTATTCAGAGAAGATTCTGCGGATGCCAGGCATCGCCGACCATGGTAAAGTACCATTTAGATATAACAACCAGCAACGAAGAATTAAACCAAAACTGCACCTTTAATCAAAATAAATACAGCCTGATAAATTTTTCATGGATATCCTCGACAGGGTTGCACATCTTATCCGTTCCCATAGTCTGTTTGTCGAAAATGACCGGATAATTGTCGCCGTTTCCGGAGGGGCCGACTCCATGGCACTCCTGCATATTCTCGCCGGCATCACTCTGCCGCTGGAGCTCATTGCAGTCTATATCGACCATGGGCTCAGACCGCAGGAAACACCTCATGAACAGCGAATTATTGCCGACATGTGTCGAACTCTTAATATCATTTTTAAGGTTCGGGCGGTAAATGTACAGAAAATTATGGCCGAGGAAAAAAGATCTCTGGAAGAAGCGGCCAGAATCCTTCGCTACCGGGCACTGGAAGAAGTCCGGCAAGAATGCGATGCCCAATATATCGCCGTCGGCCATAATGCCGATGACCAGGTAGAAGAGTTTTTTATCCGCCTGATCCGGGGCAGCAGCAGCCGAGGACTCTCTGGGATGAAAATAAAGAGGGGCAGTATCGTGCGTCCGCTGCTTTTTGAAAACAAGGCCGGTCTAGTCACTTTTCTGACCGATCGGGATCTGCCCTGGTGCATCGATTCTTCCAATATGGATCACCATTTTCTGCGTAACCGCATCCGGCTGGACTTATTGCCCCTCCTGGAAAAAGAGTTCAATCCATCTTTACGCAAAACTATACTGCAAAACATGGATATCCTGGCCGAGGAAGACGACTTGCTTGACACACAGGTCGCAAGTATCTACGACCAATGCGTCGCGCTATCGGATATGTCGGTGAATAACGAAAGGCGATTACAACTTGTCGTCAAAAATGAGCCGATTCTTGCCGTCCATCCGGCAATACAGAGAAGAATTATCGAAAAAAGCTGCTGGCAGATGGGAGTCCGCCCGACTTATGAGCAGATTTGCACCCTTGTCGAGTTTATAGCACGTGGTAAAAATGGCAGTGAACTACATCTTGAGAATGGCGTGCGTGCGGAAAAATCACCGCTTGGCCTGCGCTTCGCAAGACCCCTTCCGGGAAATCTGCTTCGCGGATCAGCGCCACCTGCAGCTCTTATCAATCTGTCCATTCCCGGACCAGGGACATACGCGGTGATCGGCACCGGCAAGGAACTTGTCGTCAAAGAAATATCGACCGCTGACAACAAGGGAAAAAATCCAGGGGAACTAAGACTCGACCTGGCCCGGATATCCTTTCCTCTCCTGCTCCGTTCTTTTCGAGCGGGTGAAATATTTCATCCCTGCGGCGGTCCGGGCAGAAAAAAAATATCGAGATACCTCAACGAACGAAAGATCCCGGCAAAAGAGCGCGCTGCGTGGCCGGTTCTTCTCAGCGAAGACAAAATAATTGCATTGGTCGGCCTGCAACTCGATCACAATTTCCGCATATTGCACTCAACCAGCAGAGTGCTTTCGGTCGGCTGGCGAGACCGTGAAAATTGAAATTTCCGTCAGGATTTTTTCCTGAGAATCCGCTTGTCGCCAATCCTCATGGTCATTTTAATGCGATCCAGATACTCCAGAATCGGAATAGAGAATTTTCTGGTGAGCCCGGTGAGCTCTTTGAATGCCGGAGCATCTATTTCACCGTTTTTTTCCATATAGGCAACGACTGAATGTATGAGCGGCTCGATTATTTCCTTCTCATAGTAAAGCGATTCACTGATCTTCAGCAGGGTACCATCGCGCAGCTGGAGATCGAACACGTCTTTTAGCAATCGCTCCGGATATTCAGCAAAGCGTTCCATGGTTTCTTTTATGGTCGGGGTGGAAAGACCTTTTTCCCGATACCATTGCTTGAGGTCTTTTCGCAATTGTTCTTCATCTGCCTTTAACGCCACCTGATGCCCGGCCATGCGGACGACCGACTCTTCCTGCACGATTATCGATTTTTTGATAAGATCGTTAATGCAGTAGTTAAAGACTTTCAGATCGACCTTCCGGCCCAGGCTGGTGCGCAGCTCTTCTTTGGCCAGACCTGCCTGCAAGGGATTTTTCTGGTGGTAGGCCAGCAGATGATCAACCAGCATCGTCTTGATTTTTTCGGCAATCTCAACAACGACATAACGCTGGGTAGCGGAATCGACCACGGCAATTTTTTTAGTTGAGATAGGATCATTCAACGCTTTTTTCAGGTGTTTACCAAACAGCCCGAGCCGGATACCAAGTTCATCGGCAGTTAACCCAAGTTCTCTACTCTCCCGGAGTAAAAACAACGCTTTGTCTTCAACTGTGCCGTGCTGCAGAATTTCCAATATCGTTTGATTGTACTGGCGATCTTTCTCGGAGAGTCGTTTTCTTTTCCGCGAAGACACATTACCGAGAACCATTCCCCCGCCAATTGTCATAACCGGCGAGTAACTGCGAATAACGTAACGGTCCCCGGGCCAGACAGATGCTTTCTCTTCGAGCAACAACTGGATAACCGCTTCCTCTCCGGGTTGCAGTTCATCACGGTCCAGAAGCGAGACCCTGCCGATAATTTCCGCGGTACCCATATGCACACGCACCCTGGCCCGGTGTTTCATTGGCTTGGCATTGGATG
Source organism: Desulfobulbales bacterium (assembly GCA_038204235.1). Taxonomy (GTDB): domain Bacteria; phylum Desulfobacterota; class Desulfobulbia; order Desulfobulbales; family Desulfocapsaceae; genus Desulforhopalus_A. Next base: position 3,208 of record JBBRDD010000223.1, on the reverse strand, counting down.
CGAGATACAAGAATTGACAGTCGAGCATATAATTGGGCTGCAGGGTCCCTGGTTGCGCCAGCACCATGCCCCGCTCTATGTCTGCGACATCCACTCCCTGCAGATTAATTGCCGTGCGGTGCCCTGCCTCCACCTCGTCCACCGCCTCCGAGTGGACCTGTATCCCTCTTATTTTCGCGATTCTCTCGGTGGGATAAATACGCAACTCCTCGCCAATGGAGGTTCTGCCGGAAATTGAAGTCCCGGTAACCACCGAGCCAAATCCTTTCATGGCAAATATTCGATCGACAGACAGACGAAACGGTCCGAATACTTCATGGAAATCAAACACCTTGACTATCTTGTCCAGGGCGTCACGAACAAGATCAATTCCTTCTCCGGTGGTCGAGGAAACATTGATGATCGGTGCTCCTTCGAGAAAGCTTCCGGCACAGAATTCCTCAATCTCATCGTTGACCATCTCCAGCCAGTCCGGGTCGACCATATCCTTTTTGGTGACGATTACGATCCCCTGCTGAACTCCCATCAGGCGGCAAATTTCAAAATGTTCGATGGTCTGGGGCATGATCCCTTCATCGGCAGCAACGATGAACGCCAGGATATCGATCCCCGACACTCCGGAGACCATGGTCTTGACAAACTTCTCATGCCCCGGTACATCGACAATTCCTATCCGATGCCCACAGGGAAGATCAAGGTATGCAAAGCCGAGTTCAATGGTGATACCGCGTTTTTTTTCCTCTTTAAGTCGATCTGTGTCAAAACCCGTCAGGGCCCGTATAAAGCTCGTTTTTCCATGATCAACATGGCCGGCAGTACCAAGAACAATCTCGCGCATTTTTTAGTGCCTTACTCCTGAATGTCTATTTTAAAACAAAAAACGAAAAGTACTTTTAACAGTAATAACTCGCATATTCCATCAAGGCACTTACCCCCGGCTTATTTCCCGTTTACCGGGGTTAGATATGGGAAAGAGGTCAATGCATCGTCCATGGCAACCGTGGCGGCTATCGAGGGCCAGGGCCATCCCGGATTATAAAAAAGGATTCGAACGTTTTTCTTCACCAATGGTCGATTGATGCCCGCCATAACCATGACCGGGCCAGACTATGGTTTCCGGGGGCAATACCAGCAATTTGGTGCGAATGGACGCAAGAAGTTCTTCATGCGATCCACCGGGAAAATCCGTTCGACCAAGTCCCCCGACAAAAAGCGTGTCACCCGTAATCAGATCAGGTCGGTTATACAGGCACATACCTCCAGGGGTATGGCCAGGGGTATGCAAAACCTGTAATCGTACTTCGCCGATGACGATTTCATCCCCTTCAGCAACTTCGATATCAGCTGGCGGCGATGCTTCCAGACCGAGCATGGAAAAATAGTGTTTCACCTCGGGTTTGCCAAAAAAGCGTTCATCAGCACCATGCATAATGATTTTCGCGCCGGTTGCTTCCTGAATCCTTCTATTACCGCAGACGTGGTCAGGGTGGCCGTGAGTGGCGATGATATACTCAACCGTCACACCCATCTTTTTGACCTCGGCGAGAATTTTTTGTTCATCCCCTCCTGGATCAATCACGGCTCCCTTCTTCGTCTTTTCACATGCCACTATATAGCAGCAAACTGCCATAGATCCAACAATAATTTGTTTTATAATCATAGCCTTACAATCAGAATAGTCGTTACAAAACAAGGCTGGTGACGCCACACATAATCACCAACCTTTTATTTCAAACTGTTATTTTTTGGTTTGCGATCCACACCCTCCGCTACCACAGCCACAACTGCTTTCTTTCGGGGCCATGACTATAGGTGCAGCAGTAGCGACCGGAGGTAAACGAACCGCAATCGCCTCGATTACCTTCATAAAGGCCCGGGTAGCCGGACTGTCTGCATCTGAAGACAGATAAGGCGTCCCATCATCTCCGGCCATGACAACCTGCGGGTCCATCGGAATTTTGCCGAGGAAGGGCAGGTCCAATTCACGGGCCAGGCTTTCTCCACCCCCGGATTTGAAGATATCAACAGTCTCACTGCAATGCGGACAAACAAACCCGGACATGTTTTCAACAACCCCGGCGATTTCGACCTTTACTGTCTTACAAAAATTAATTGATTTGCGCACATCAGCCAGCGCAACCTGCTGTGGCGTCGTTACGACTATGGCCTTGACGTTGGGAATGGTCTGGGCAACGGTGAGCGGCTCGTCACCGGTTCCCGGGGGAGCATCGATAATGAGATAATCCAGTTCGCCCCAATCCATGTCTGATATAAACTGCCTGATTGCCTGAATTTTCAGAGGTCCACGCCAGATTATCGCTTCATTTCTGTCGCGCATCATAAATTCCAGGGAAACCACTTTCAGGTTGTCACTATATTTAAGTGGCGGAACCAGAGCATCTTTGGTTGCGGGCGGCTCAACACCACCTTTCAGGTTAAGCATCCGCACTACATCGGGTCCATGAATGTCGACATCCATCAGACCGACCTGATATCCTCTATTGGCAAGCCCCAGGGCTAGGTTAACAGATACGGTAGATTTACCGACCCCTCCCTTGCCGCTCATTACTAAAATTTTATTTTTTATCTTCCCAAGAGATCTTTTTATTGCCAGTTCCTGCTGTGCAGCAGCAGCTTGCTGTGATTCCTGCGTTGAACAGGATCCTCCACAAGATTCAGCCATTTCCAACCCTCCTTAACATGAATATACAATATTACAACAGACTGACGCTTGCAGCCCTGCAATATCTATCCCCAAAAAACAACACCATCTAAAGTAATGCTGTTCACTGGAATTGCAATCACTTTCATGGATATCGTAATCCTCCAGTATACCCTGGAAAACCTTACGATGCACCTGATTGCTCTTTTTCCGGGGTGACTTTTTGTTGCTTTCTTTGAAGTCTCTACGTAATATGCGATATTGTGTCCTAAACTCGGTAAACGGGAAATAAGCCGGGATAAGTACCTTAGAGACAAATTGTTTTCTTGCAAAAAAACAAGAAACCAATTTGTAAGGTACTAATAAATGGTAAACTAGACGAGATTTACTGACAAAATCCATCAGGAATAAACAATGCTAGGTTGGTTTAAGAAAAAATTTAAGAAACAAGAGCCTGTTGCGCTAAAAGTCGATACTCCCCCGGCCGCACCGGAGCAGGCCGAAAATATCGAAAAACCAGTAGAGAAATCGCTGCATGTGCCAGAG
>JBBRDD010000222.1:0-7719 GCA_038204235.1 Desulfobulbales bacterium | reverse complement strand
CCGGGAAGGTATTCCATGATCGATATACCCCGGTCGATAAGACTGCGACTGTCATCGACAAAAATGGGAATGGGGGTGACGCCGGAGTTCTGCAGCAGTTGCAGCGTCTTGAATTCGTAGAGGATCTGGTCGTCCCGGTCGATCTGAGATGCCATGTTGACCCGAAAAACCAGCTTTTTTGTCGACGATTTAAGCAGGTAATTCAAATTATATTCCCCACCTGCCAGCGGTGACACGGTAAAGGTATGTCCGTTCATCGCCGGGACATCATCCCAGCGCTGCTGGCTGAGATAGTGTCTCACCGGATTGAGATAGCGATCGAATGGGTTTGCAGTCGTTGTCATGGCTTTGAGGTGGTCGGGAGAAAATGCAGTCGATCCGGAGGAAAATGCAGCCAGACCGCTTGTGCTTTGGTGAAACCGGGACGCAGAGTCAGGGCAGTAAAGGTTTTCTCTTTAGCTTTTATAGTTACACGGGTCGTTGCGCCTTCAAATTGTATCTGAACTACCTTTCCACTCATGCCGTTATCTATTTTACTCGAGGAAAGAACAATATCTTCCGGTCTGATAACGGCTATTGTCTCCCTCGAATCTTGCAGCGACGTGGCGCAGCTGACAGCGCCGCTCTTAAATATGCCGTTGCTGATTGTGCCGCTGATAAAATTTGTGCAGCCAAAAAAACGGGCAACATCTGCATCAGCCGGCTGATAGAAGAGTTCTGCCGGAGTGCCGCTCTGGCGCAGTCTGCCATCTAGCAGCACGCATATCCGGTCGCTGATGGCCAGGGCTTCACTCTGGTCATGGGTCACAAACAGCATCGTGGTACCCGTCTGGTTTTGGATTGTGCAGATGAGCTCGCGCATCTGCTGGCGAAGCTCTGCATCGAGGCTGCTCAGAGGTTCGTCAAGGAGCAGGACAGAGGGCTCAAGCACCAGGCCGCGGGCTAAAGCCACCCGCTGCTGCTGCCCGCCGGAGAGCTGATGGATTTTACGATTCTTAAGTTTCTCAAGACCGGTAATCTCCATAATCTTGTCGATCTGTTTGGCGGCAATCGGTTTTTTGACCCTGGCCATTTTCAGGCCAAAGCCGATATTCTGACCAACATCGAGAAAGGGGAAAAGCAGCGGTTTCTGGAAAATCAACACCGCATCTCTTTTTTCTGCGGGGAGATGGTTCACCGGTTCGCCGTTGATAAGTATTGAACCGGAATCAGGCTGCAATAATCCGGCAACAGCTTTAAGGATTGTGGTTTTGCCGACGCCGCTGGGGCCGAGCAGGGAAACCATCTCTCCGTCGTTGATATCTAAAGAGAGATCCCGGATAACCGGTTTGGTGGTGTATTTGATCGTCAGGTTCCGCAGTCCCAATTGTCCCATTACCGCACCCCCTGCAGGCCGCTGCGGCCTAAATTGTGGGCACTGCCCATCAGGGCAAGAAAGGCCGGCAGTATGAATACCAGGCTGACTGCGGCAGCCACCGGACGGTCGCCGCTGTCCATCAACGAAAAGAGCAGGATCGGCAGGGTGAGCAGTTTGCCGCCGCCGATAATCAGGGTGCTGAGGTATTGCGACCAGGAGAGCAGGAAAGAAAATAACGCGGCCACCGTGATTCCGGGAAGAATCATGGGCAGCAAGACCTGCACAATAATTTTTGCTGGGGAGGCGCCGAGCGATCGTGCCTGTTCTTCAAAATCCGGATTATAATCGGTAAAAACGCCCCAGATAACAAAAATTGTATAAGGCAGGCAGACGGTGAGGTGGATAAGCACCACGCCAATAAAGGTTTCGGCCAGTCGCAGTTGGATGAACCAGAAGTGCAATCCCATAGAGACCGACAATGGCGGCACGATAATGGGCAGAATCAGCAGTAAAGAAACCAGTTTTTTGCCGGGGAAGTCATAGAGGCCCAGGGCTCGTCCGGCAGGAATGCCGAGGATGAGCGATATTATGGTGGTGACCAGGGCAAGAGAAAAGCTCGACCAAAGACCGGTAACTATCTGGGCGCCTGCGGTTTCAAAGACATAACTCCAGGCACGCAGCCCAAAAGATTGCGGCAGCAAGCCTGGGTAGAACCAGCGTTCACTCATCGACCAGAGCACCAGCGGCAGAAAAGGTAAAAGAACGCTCAGCAGCACGGAATAAAACAATGTCCACCTCTGCACTCTCATATCGTCAGCCCTCTTTTACGACCAAAGTGCAGTAAGATTTGCGACAGGAGAATAGCCATAATGACTATTGCCGCGATGATCAGACCTATAGCAATGCCTTCCGGTCTGGCTAATAAGTCGATGTCGCTGTAGTTTTTGTACGCCCACACCGGAAGTGCCAGGGGATAGGTGCGACCAAGCAGATAAGGCACCTCAAAGGCGCCGAAGGTGAAGGCAAAGACGATCAGACAGGCAGCTCCGAGGCTTGGCGCGATGACCGGCAGAATGATATGGGTGAAGCGCTGCAGCCTCGATGCATTGAGGGTTGCACCTGCTTCGAGGAGCTCCGTGCCCATGTTTTTTAAGACAGACAGCAGCATAAAGGTGATGAACGGGATCTCCTTCCAGATATAGACGGTAAGAATGCCAATTCCCCAGCCATCGTTTACTAAAAGTGGAAACTCGGCAGGGGTCTGAATTATTGCCAGGGTGGAAAGCAGTCTGGAAAACATCCCGGCCGGAGCCAGCAGCAGAGTCACCGAAATCGCAATAACCAGATGCGGTACCGTCAGGGGAATCTGTAAAATGAAATGAACGGTCCGGCTGTCAGCCGCCCAGCGCATAAGTGACAGCGCGAGCAATATACTGATCACGGCGGCAATCAGGGTAGAAGTTATGGCGATATACAGGGTGAGGAACAGGCTTTTACTAAAATCGGGATCCTGCAGAACATTGGTGAAATGTTGCAGGCCGAGGGTTGCAAGTCCAGTTGAGGGAAGATATCCAAGGGCCTGCAAAAGTCCTAGCGCTAGGCCGCCGCCAAAAAGAACAAGAACGATAGCCAGAGCAGGACCGAGAAGACCAATCAGCCGCAAAAGCGATGTTTTTCGCCCGGTACCGGCATCCATTGCGGTGGAATGCAGCGAACTTCCCGTCATCTGTTTTTCAGGACATGCTCAACCCAGCCTTTTTCCAGCTCGATCAGGATGGTGCTGGGCGGCTCCGGCAGCTGATGGGCCTGCAGCGCAGCATCACTCAGTGTTGCCTTGCCCTTGGGGAGGTCGGCAAATTTTTCCTGCCACGGTGAGGGGAGTTTGTGGGGGCTGATCGCCGGGAAATCGCCCCAGACTTCTGGCACGGCTTTTTCAAGCTGCGCTTCCGGTGAGAGAAGAAAATTGGCCACGACCATTGCTGCGGCTGCATCTTTGGCGTTATAAGGGATGGCCACAAAATGGGTATTAGTGATGGTGCCTTCGTCAAAGACGTAGGTCCGCACCGTCTCAGGGAAAAGACCGTCGAGAATGTTCCGTGATGCTTCTCCTTGATGATAGGAAAAGGAAAAATCAATCTGGCCGTCGGCAAACAGGGTGTTCATTTTTACCGGAGACTCGGGATAGGTGTCGCCATTGCGCCAGAGAGAACTCTTCAGGTCATTGAGCAGGTTGTAGGTAGCATCGGCGGCCTTGGCTAACTCAGCCGCAGAATATTCTCCCTGCCATTTATTCACTGTTCCGGCGGCATAATAAAAAAAATGACGAACCAGTACCGAACCGGTAAAGTCCGGCGGGGCGGGATAGGTGAATCGGCCGGGGTTGGTTTTTATCCAGGCGATCAGAGCCGGTATTGACTTGGGTGGCTGCGGCGTTCTTGCTGCATCATAGATCATGACCATCTGGGCACTGCCCCAGGGGGATTCCATTCCATCCACCGGGGTACCAAAATCATTTTTCACTGTCGGTTTTGACCAGTCGACAAACTGCTGATTCGGCAGTTTATCGGCGATAGGACCGTAGAGAAGATTGTGCTCTTTACAGGTGCGGAAGTTTTCACCGTTGATCCACATGAGATCGACACTGCCGTCGCTGTCTTTGCCGGCCTGTTTCTCAACGATGAGTTTGCTGACCACCTCGGCAATATCTTTTACCGGCACCTGCCGTAGGTGTATGCCATATTTCTTCTTCAGTTCAGGAGCAAGATAGCCGTTGACGTAGCGGTTGACCGCCGGAGAACCTCCCCACATGTACCAGTCGACGGTCTGGCCACGGCTCATTTTCACCGCCTCATCCCAGGTTAGTACTTCTTTTTTGTCTGCTGCGCTGCCAGGGACAGGGAGGGTGAAAAAGAGTATAAGCAGCAGGATGTGTCGCCAATGATGTTTTCTTTTTAGTTGCATAGCAGCACCTTGTCTGTTTCTGGATCGGACTTTTCCATGGGGAGAGTTGTCACCCGGTTTCGACCATTTCTTTTAGAAAAAAAGAGATTGCGGTCAGCTGCATTGATCAACTGCTGCTGGGTGACCTTGTCTCCCGGAGCTATATGGACGCCGCCGCAACTGATTGTTATTTTTACCTCATGGTCTTTTATCATGGTCGTCACTGCGGCGGCGCATCGTCGCAGGCGTTCGGCAAAAACATTCATCCCTGACTGGTTGGTTTCAGGCAGTATGACTGCAAATTCCTCGCCGCCATATCTGGCGATTATGTCACTTGGGCGTACTGCCTTGCTGATTGCCTGGGTCAGATTAATCAGGACCTGATCGCCCGCCGGATGACCAAAGGTGTCGTTTACATTTTTGAAAAAATCAATGTCAAATAAAATTAGACAGAGATGATTCTTATAACGCTTGGCGCGGGTCATCTCCTTGCCTAGAATTTCCTGGAAATATCGATGGTTATAGAGATGCGTCAACCCGTCCCGAAACGCCAGTTCCTCCAGTTGGGTATTGGCTGTTTTTAATTCCTGAGCGATTCGTTCTGATTTGATTTTTGATTCTTTGAGCTCCAGCACCAGCTGTTCATAAGAAAAGTTTAATTTGCCAAGCTCGTCATTGGCTTCCTGGAGCATCTGGGAATATGATTTTAATTGGCCGGGATCAATTTCAAATATTTTCAGGATATCAAGACTCTTGTCGGCGACATTATCCAGAAGAGTTCTGGTCTGATCTTCAGTTATGTTGAAACAATCCTCCATCGTCACGTATAATTCCCTGACATTTTGTGAGGTTTCGGTGCCACTGTATATCGCTGACAGGAGATTTGCCACATACAGTACGGAACAGGTCTTCCGATATTCTTCAGGGGGGTGATCCGGTTGATGGTGATAACGCACCGGCTCGGCTATGGACAAAGGGATTCCCCAGTTTTTAAGGAGCGTCCGGCTGAGCTGTTGGTGATCAAACTGAAACATTTTGTGTTCCAGTTGGAGCTGATTGGTCTCGCCGTTCTGGAGACACTGTTCCAGGGGAACAGCATATTCCTGTCCTTTACTCAGATACATTATCAAAACGCCAATGTCCTGAAGAAGGGCGGTAACAAAAATATCCTCATTCTTTTCATGGAGCAGATCCATGACCAGTTCAGCCGCCACCGCTGCTGTCACCGATCGACGCCAGAAGTAGTTAAAATTTAGCGATGAGCCCATCTTATCCTGCAGCTCACTGGCAATAACGAAAGAGAGGGCAATATTTTTGATTACATTGGTGCCAAGGATAGAAATTGCTCGGTTGACATTGCCTACTTTACAGGGCAGGGCGTAAAAGGTGGAGTTGGCAAGCCGCAATAATTTTATTGTAAGTGCCGGGTCTGTGGTAATTATTTTTTCCAGATCAGTTATGGAACTCTCTGTGTCCTGGATTGTTGTAAGGATCTGAGCGGCGATTACAGGCGGGGAAGGCAGGTTGATCTGGGCGCTGATCAACCCTAGAATCTCTGCGTCGGAAATGTCTGTTGCCATCATTTTGCCTGTTATGGGAGTTTGGTAGGATAACTCATCATATCTTTGTTGACGAAATATGCAAATAATTTCAGGAGTTGAAGTGATTTATCGCAATCGCTTCTGCACCATTGCCGTGAATTTTTGGAGAGCTTTTCTGATGTTGCGGCGATCGCTGCGAGCTTGTTTTTATCGCAGCTTTCAGGGCGTAAGACTCTTAAAAGAATCCCGGCTTAATTTCAGTTGCTTGGGTGTTTTTCCTTCACCAGATAAAAAACTATCTGCAGACTTTCCGTAAAAAGTATGGTCCCCGGTTCGAATGCGCTTTGCTTTTCTGTTGCAGCTACCTGGAATCTGGCTTGCAAAAAAGGTTGGCTTGCTGCTTGCGATGCTATCGAATAAACGGGACCGATCTTTTCCGGCAGATGGGCGACCATGATTTGCGCTTTTTCCAAACCATCCTGAATGGCCCCGCGCAGTGCATCTTCCCGAAACTTTTTCTCTTTCGATGAGCTCAGACGGGTTGAATGAATCTGGGCAACCCTGGCATCGATGATCGATCGGATAAGCTCGTCGTAGCGGCTGAGATCTCGCAGCGTTACTTCAACTGTTCTTGATACTTCAGTGCCGGCATATATCTGTGCACTGTTGTTCCAGTTGTAATGGGGCGTGATCTGCAGTTGAGCAGAGCTGATATCCTCTTTTGCTATACCGAGAGCCTCGAGAGCAGTGAGCAGTTGCTTCGATCTCGTTTCTATACTGTCTTGGGCTTTAGCCACCTCGAAACCAGTATCTGCGATACTCAGTGAAAGAGTGACAATATCCGGCACTGCGCGTATCTCATACTCGCCGGTTACGACAATGTGAGGCACATCCGGCAGGGAGTCGGCAAAAGCTGAAAAAGCCAAAAAATAAAAGAAAAAAAATGGGACAAGGTAATATCTCATTGGACCTCCATACATTTTTGCTGTTGATTGAGGAGGGAATACAAAAAAATCCCGTATAATATAGTTAGGTTTCAAGCGTTCCGTCAAATTATTTTTTTCATATCAACGTATTGGCGGGCGATTTAATCTTATTGAAGAACGGCTAAATTCCTGGTATCAATGACGTCGTACGGAGGAGTGCCGGAGCGGCCGAACGGGACGGTCTCGAAAACCGTTGTGGAGGAAACTCCACCCAGGGTTCGAATCCCTGCTCCTCCGCCAAGTTGGATTGTATATATTTGGTATAATTAGATTATTTATTTTTATATAAATCCTATTGTCAATCTAATGCCGAAAAAAACAAGTGTTTACAGGGGCAGCGAAGCTCAAACTGCAATCGGAAGAGCGGGGACATTGTAACCGTTCACCGGGGTAAATGAATACGGCGCCGTTGCTGTCTCAATGGTGGGTAAGATGAATCAATTCGGCAAGGACAAGGGCAAGGAAGGAATATGCTGTTTAGCTGAGAAGGAAGCGTTGACAAGTTTGGTTAAAAATTCGAAGACATCGATGCCATGGAGCTGGCAAGTTCTGACCACGGTCAACAAGCGTCCGGCAAATTGCTCACCGATTTCGGACTGCGAACCGAAACAGATTTTCCGCCATTGCACAGCAGGCCGGATGGCCCGTTCGGCAATATTGTTGGTAGGTTGAACTCCATTATGTTCAAGGAAGGTGAAAAGGTGCTGCCAGTTGTCAAGCAGCCGTTTTGTTCGAGTCTCGACTTTTGGATCGGTACTGTTGCGGAAAATAATACAGAAATCGTACATCCTTTCCCGCATGGGTAGAGTGTCGAGCAGCATTTGTTCCCTGGAACTACCGGATCCCTGAAAAGCATGCCTCTGGGAAAATATTGCTCGAATATCCATGAGCATAT
>JBBRDD010000221.1:0-7750 GCA_038204235.1 Desulfobulbales bacterium | reverse complement strand
CTTGCCAGGGCTTTAGCCGGTCATGAGGATGTGGCCCAGGTTGATCTGGTTACCAGGCTCGTTCGTGATAAAAACATCTCCAGTGATTACAGTCAACCGATCGAAGAGATCTGCGACGGGGCCCGGATCGTCCGCATCCAGTGTGGCGGTCGGAAATACCTGAGGAAAGAACTTCTCTGGCCGCATCTTGAAGAATTTATTGATAAAACCATCAAGTTTATTACCTCGCAGCAAAGACCACCCGATATCTTCCACGGCCATTATGCCGATGCAGGTTATGTGGCTATGCAGCTCGCCGCCGCCTTTGATACACCGTTTTTCTTCACTGGCCATTCTCTGGGCAAAAACAAACTGGCCAAACTTCTTGGCGATGGCATGAAAAAAACGGAGATCGACCGCCAGTATAAGATACAGACCCGGATCGATACGGAAGAGCAGATAGTCAGCAAAGCGGACATGATTATTACTTCGACGCAGCAGGAGATCGACAAACAGTATGGCCTGTACACCAATGGTGCAGCAGGCAAATATACGGTTGTCCCGCCGGGTATTGAACTTGAGGCCTTCTACCCCTATTATGATTCCGAGCTTGACATCGATTTGCTTAGCGAAGAAGCAAAACAGACGAAGATTACCCTTAGAAATGAACTGCACCGATTCTGGATTAAACCGGAGCGACCGTTTATTCTGGCTCTGTGTCGCCCCGATCACCGCAAAAATATTACCGGGTTGATCGAGGCCTACGGCACCGACAAAGAGCTTCAGGCAATCGCCAATCTGGCGATATTTGCCGGTATCCGTCAGGATATCAACACAATGGGCGATAATGAAAAAGCAGTCCTGACCGATATGCTGCTGCAGATGGATCGGTTTGATCTCTACGGTAAGCTGGCGATCCCCAAAAAGCATGATTTCGCCACCGAGGTGCCGACCCTGTACCGGATGTGTGCCCAGAGCCACGGGGTCTTTATTAATCCGGCACTGGTAGAACCTTTTGGGCTCACGCTCATCGAAGCTTCGGCGTGCGGCCTGCCGATCGTCGCGACTCATGATGGCGGTCCTGTCGATATCATTAAGAACTGCCAGAGTGGCCTGCTGGTCGATGTCGGTCAGCCGGAGGCAATCAGTGAGGCTTTGAAAAAGATTCTTATCGATCAGAGCCTGTGGGAGACCTTGTCAAACAATGGGATAAACGGGGTACGCAAGCACTATTCCTGGACTACCCATTGTACAAGGACCATGGAGCAGTATTGCCGGTTGTTGCCTGACCATCAGGTGGAAGATAACAACAAATCAACCAATAATAAAAGCCATATGCGACCCTCCTTTGGAAAACGGCTGACGAGTCTCACTAAATTGATGATAACCGATATCGATAATACCCTGATCGGCGATGATGCCAGCCTGTACCAGCTGCTTGAGCTGCTCGACGAGCACCGCAACGATCTGGCCTGGGGCGTGGCCACCGGACGCAGCCTGGAGCTGACCCTGGAGGCGATGACCGAGTACAATATTCCCGTGCCGGATATCCTCATCTGTTCGGTCGGCACCGAGATGTACTACGGGCCGGACCTGCGCATGGATAAAGGGTGGCAGCAGCATATATCCCACAAGTGGAAACCGGAGCTCATCAAGGAAACCCTGCATAAATTTGATTTTCTGGTGTTTCAGGAAGCAGAAGGGCAGCGTAGTCACAAAATCAGCTATTATCTGGAAAATAAAGATGATCGGCTGGACCAGATCAGACAGGCCCTGTATGAGCAGAAACTGCGTTGCCAGGTCATTTATTCCCACAATCAGTTTCTCGATATCCTGCCCCGCCGTGCATCGAAAGGTAAAGCTGTGGAATATCTGCAGTATAAATATGATTTTCTGCCTCGCCACGTCATGGTGGCCGGCGATTCGGGCAACGACGCGGACATGCTGGAGGGCAAGGCCCGCGGCCTCATTGTCGGCAACCACAGTGAAGAACTGGCGTATTTAAAGAGCGCTGCGCGGGTTTATTTCAGCACGGGTGAATATGCGGCTGGAATAATCGAGGGTTTGCACCATTACGGTTTTGTTTGACCTTTAAGCTCTTCTATTTCCCTTCCTTTTTGGCAGCCAGGCAAAGACATGCATCGTCCATGGCTGCTTCCAGTGCTTTAATTGATCGAGTAGCCCGGTCAATTTTTTCTCCCGGATAAACCGGAAAAATGCATCCCATTGATCACTCTTCACTTTAAGCTTTTATCTAACGATTTATAGTGATCGTGATGGTGGGCAGTGTTTAAAGAACGTATCAAAAGTTGCTAAGCTTGCCTTGCGGACATGAAAGCAATAGTGTTAGCGGATAGTAAATGTTGCCTGGTAGCTCATTAAGAGAACCAATTGCCGATCCGGCAGATATGGATACGTGAATGTGATGGAATCAAACTTCAGATCTGACCCGGCACAACCTGGTCAAAAACCGCCAGCTGCCGGATTGCCTGTTTTTCCCAAGGCATCGTTGGCTTTGACAATTGACCTTTATCTGCTCACCATGGCGCAGGGGTATTTGCTGTCCGGCATGGAGAACCGTTCCAGCGTCTTTCATATGTTTTACCGACACGCACCTTTTCGGGGACGATATGCTGTTGTGGCGGGCATTAGTCCGTTCGCCGACTGGCTCGAAGCTTTGGCGTTTACTGATGACGATATCGAGTTTCTCGGCTCGGTTCCCGGGAAAGACGGCAGGCCGCTGTTTATTGCCACTTTTTTGAACTATCTGAGGGAGTGGCAATTCAGGGGCTCGATCGAGGCTGTGCCGGAGGGCACAATTCTCTTTCCACATGAACCTATGGTGCGGGTGCGGGCGCCTCTTCTTGATGCCCAGATTCTCGAAGCAGCACTTTTGGCAATTGTCAATCATCAAACCCTGATTGCCACTAAGGCTTCAAGGATTCGACTGGCGGCAGGTACCGATGAGGTCCTGGAATTTGGTTTGCGGCGCGCGCAAGGACTGGACGGCGGGTTGTCGTCAAGCCGGGCAGCGTATATCGGCGGTATTGATGCGACCTCCAATGTCCTGGCCGCGGCTCGTTTCGGCATTCCGGTCCGGGGTACCCATGCGCACAGCTGGGTGATGGCCTTTGATAATGAAAACGATGCCTTTATAGCATATGCAGACCTGTTCCCCCATAATTCGGTTTTGTTGGTGGATACCTATGACAGCCTGGAAGGGGTGAAGAAAGCTGTTGACGTCGGACTTCGACTGCGGGCAAGAGGGGCTGACTTGATGGGGATTCGTCTGGACTCGGGGGATCTTGCTTATCTGGCTACTGAGGCGCGTCGGTTCCTCGATGCAAGTGGATTTCAAACCACTAAGATTGTTGCTTCAAACGAACTTGATGAGAGGATCATCACCAGTCTAAAGTCTCAGGGGGCACCCATTGATATTTGGGGGGTCGGCACAAAATTGATCACCGCCTTTGACGAACCGGCATTGGGCGGAGTGTATAAACTTGCCGCTGTTGAAAACGGTAAAGGTGAAATGGTTGCCCGGATGAAACTTTCTGATCAGTCAGCAAAAACGAGTATCCCTGGTTGTCTGGATGTGGCAAGACTTTCACGCGGGTCATATTGTGTAGGAGATGTCATTTTTGATACACAGACCGAGTTGCCGCCTGGGCAGGGGGAAAAGATTATCACCGTTATTTCACCAGAAGACCCGTGGAAGCGTAAAGCTATTTCAGCCAAGGCAATCGAGGTAAACCGGCTTTTAGTGCCGCTTTTTGAAAATGGTAAGCGCGTGAGCGGGCGCGAAGCCATAACTACCATGCGCAGCCGGACTCTGGCTGGTCTGGCTTCGTTTGACAAGGCTATCTTTCGTTTTGAAAATCCTCATGCCTATGCTGCAGGATTATCACAAGCCCTGTTTGAACAGCGCCAGCTGATGCGGGAACATGAATTCGAGAAAATAAAAAACCGACTGGCAACCGTTCCTGGAAACGGTCATGATAATAGGTTTTTAAAACCTTGAGAGGACGGTATGAAACGAGCACTTATTGTGACGGATGTGCAAAATGATTTTCTCCCGGGGGGAGCCCTGGCTGTACCGGAAGGCGATGCAATTCTGCCGTTTGTGGTACAGCTTTTGCGGTCCGGGCACAACTATGATCTCATTGTCGTTACCCAGGACTGGCATCCCAGAGGGCACGGCTCTTTTGCCTCCTGTCATGAGGGCGCAAAACCTTTTCAGCTCGGTGAGTTAGGTGGGATTTTACAAATGCTCTGGCCGGACCACTGTATCCAGGGGACAAGCGGCGCGCGACTCGCCGCGGAAATCGAGGAAGTATTGGCTGAGCAGAAAGCGGCAGGCAGACTGATCCATACTGTCAAAAAAGGGCAGGACCGTGCCGTCGATTCCTATTCAGCGTTTTTCGACAATGCGCGCCAGCATAATACCGGGCTGAAAGGTATCCTCGATGAAAATGGCATAGACGAAGTGGATGTTGTCGGGCTGGCCCTTGATTATTGCGTCAAATATACGGCCCTTGACGCTGCTTCTCTTGGCGTCAACACACGAGTACTTCTGCAGGGATGCCGAGCTGTCGATCCCTCTTCTCTTCCCCTCGTGCTTGCCGAATTCGCGGATGCTGGTGTTGCCGGTATTTCCGGGAGTATCTGACAAACTCCGGAGAACCGCACGTCTTCCTTGGGGCCTTACTCTTATGACAATTTTCGGTTCTTCTGGAAATTAGTAAGGGTTACCCCCGTCAGCACGAGAATTCCACCTGCCAGCACAATGGGTTTTACCGACTCATCCAAAATGAGCCAGGAGAGCAGGATGGAAAACAAAGGAACGAGGTTGATGAAAATACCGGCTCTTGTCGCGCCGATTTTTTTAATACCTTGATAATAGAGAGAAAAACCAAGAGCTGTTCCACCTATACCGAGGTAGGTGAGACTGGTCCAGTCCAGCAGGGAAACGGTTGAGAGATGACTGAATAATCCGTCGTGTGCCGCCGGAACTGAGAGCAGCAAGGTGCCGATTATACAAGAATAGCAGACAGCTGTCAGCGGGGAGAGGGTGCTCAGAACGGATCTGCCGATGAGCGAGTAGGCAGACCAGCTCAGCACGCAGCCGACAAGGGCCTTTTCGCCGGGGCCAAAGCCACCACTGAAAAGTGAGCCTGGGTGACCGTTGCTGATAACAGTTATGGCACCAATCAGCGACAGGAGAACCCCGCAGGCTTTCAATACGGTGAGTCGTTCGTGTAAAAAAAATGCCGCAAAAAGAGTGATGACTAAAGGGGTACTGGCCACGATGAGTGATGCTCGACCGGCAGTGATGTGTTGGAGTCCACTGAAAAAAAAGACATTGTAGGCAAAGACTCCGGTCATCCCCAATAGAATAAGTGGCACCCACATTTTTTTGGGCGGCAGGATAATTCTTTTTTCAATCAGCCGGGTCATGACAAGCATGGCTGCCGAGGCTATAAGAAAACGCAGAAAGGCTGAGCTGGACGGATCTAACGAGCCAGCCAGTAATCTCCCGGCGATAAAAGTGCCTCCCCAGAGAAACATGGTCAGGACCAGCGATATATAGGTGAAAACAGGCATGGCTCACTTCGTTTTGGTGCCTTAATCCAGAAATCCTGTCACTCTTTTCATACCCCCTTGAGGGGTATAAAAAAAACAAGAAATCTGTGATGTGTATTGAAATTATAAACTTGAATGCACATCCAAGGCACTTATACCCCCTTGTGGGGTGTTAGGGTTATGCTGCGAGTATCTTTTTAAGGGCAGATTCTTGCTAATATCCAGTATCCACTGGAAAGCATATACTTTTTGGCAGATCTGCTGTCAACTGTTTCCTCTGCCTTCATAGGTTCGATAGTGTATCAGAAACTGAAAATGACCCGGGAAGAGTTCAGCTGGGTACTCTATGATGTAGGTAACTCGGCCTTTGTGCTGGTGATGGTCACTGCGTTGATGCCTCTTTTTTTCAAAGATGTTGCCGCAGTGGGTATGAGCGGTGCGGAATCGACCGCCAACTGGGGCTTTGCCAATTCTGCGGCATCCTTTGCTCTTGCTCTGCTTGCGCCGATTCTGGGGACCATGGCCGATTATCAGGGGATGAAAAAACGATTCTTTCTTTTTTTCCTGTTTATCGGTATCTGTTTCACCCTTCTGCTGCTTTTTGTTGGTGCCGGGCAATGGCTGCTCTGCCTGGGTTTATTTGTTTTTGCCAGGGTAGGGTGGGCAGGGGCGAATATTTTTTATGATGCCTTTCTCCCCGATGTGACCAGCAGGGAACGTATGGACCTCATCTCCACGTGTGGGTATGGGTATGGCTATGTCGGCAGCGTCGTCCCTTTTTTGCTGATCATAGGGATTATTCTTGGCAGCGGTATGGGGGAAGGTGTGCCGGTTGGCGTATATAGAGTTTCTTTTTTTATTGTTGCCTGCTGGTGGCTGGTTTTTTCTTTCCCGGCTGTCAAACATGTGCACCAGATTTTTTATCTGCCCACCGTCGCGTCGCCGATCCTTGGCAGTTTTAAGAGACTGTGGAGTACCTTCAAAGAGATCCGGCAGTACCGGCAGGCGTTTTTGTTTTTAGCGGCCTACTTCTTTTATATTGATGGGGTCGACACGATAATTACCATGTCGACAGCCTATGGCAGAGACCTTGGCTTCGGGGTGACTATGCTGATCGTCGTTCTTCTTCTCATCCAGCTTATAGCGTTTCCCTTTGCCCTGCTCTTTGGCCGATTGGCGGCGAGATTTTCGACGAAGCGGATGCTCTTTGCCGGAATCGGTATTTATTGCCTGGCCACTTTCCTTGCCTTCTTCCTGCCGGTCATCGATGATCCTCTCATTAAAAACATGGCTTTCTGGGGGGTTGCCTTTCTTGTTGCTTCGGCCATGGGCGGGATCCAGGCTCTGAGTCGAAGTTTCTATGGCAGACTTATTCCGGCTGAAAAAAGTGCCGAGTTTTTTGGCCTCTATAATGTGTTTGGTAAGTTTGCCGCAATAACCGGTCCGCTTATGATGGGTCTGGTCGGACGAATGACAGGCGAGACACGCTGGGGAATTCTGAGCCTTCTGCTGCTCTTTATTGCCGGCGGACTGCTGCTCGGCAGAGTGCAGGGCTCTGCCGAGTAAAAAAAGATGGGGGGTGTTTTTTCAGGACGCCTTTGAGGGTAACGGACAGGCGTTGAGAAATCCCTTGATGTCGTTGATATCCTTAACGCGGCCGTAGACGGTGATAACGTCCCCTTCCTTCAGTACGGTATGACCACGGGGAATGAGGATCTGTCCACCACGCTTGATGGAAACCATATTGATGGTATCCGGCAGTGACAGATCCCGCACCATGGCGTTGTTGCAGGTATCTTCCTGTTGCAGAACAAATTCGACATAGCCGTTTTCTTTCTGTTTTCTCAACTCAACCTGATGCTCGACAATCTGGCCTCGTTGTTTTCGGACAATACCGACATCGTAGGCGCGCAGGATATCGCTTCGACTGATAATGCCGCACAGCCTGCCCGATCCGTCTCTACTGATCACCGGCAGTCTCGCGAGGTCCCGGGGAGACATTTTCTGGATAGCAACCCAGATAGGTTCATCGGGGTAGACCGTAATTGGGTCTTCAACTGCCAGATCGGCAACCTTCAAGTTTTTAGAGCTGAAATCTGGCTGTGATTGTGCCCGGTGCATATCCTGCAAGGTTATGATGCCGCAGAGTTTGTCATCGTCGGCCAGTACCGGAAAGCCGAGGATGTTG
>JBBRDD010000220.1:0-7844 GCA_038204235.1 Desulfobulbales bacterium | reverse complement strand
GGAGTAAAAGATGTTAAGTCCTAAAAAGGTTAAACATAGAAAAGTTTTCAAAGGAAGATCAAGGGGGGTTGCTCTCCGTGGATCCTCGATTTCCTTTGGTGATTATGCCCTCAAGGCAACCATATGCGGTTTCATGTCGGCACAGCAGATAGAAGCTGCTCGTATCACTATTAACAGAACGATGAAACGTGGGGGAAAGGTGTGGATTCGTGTTTTCCCTGATAAACCGTTAACTTCAAAGCCTGCTGAAACCCGTATGGGAAAAGGTAAAGGCGCACCTGATTCATGGGTTGCAAAGGTAAAACCCGGGACGATTTTGTATGAAATCACCGGTGTGAGCGAGGAAGTGGCCATCAAGGCATTGACTCTCGCAGGCAATAAGCTGCCCTTTTCAACCAAGGTTGTGACTAAGAGAGGTACCCTATGAAATTGGAAGAAATCCGTAAGATGACCGCAGAGGAACTTGATAAAAATATAAAAGATCTGCGCGAGGAATTGGGGAATCTCTCTTTTCAGCATCGTATTAGACCTCTGGAAGATACATCTCGACTAAAGAAAATTAGAAAAGACATTGCTAGAATCGAAACCATCAAAATGCAAGCGTTTAACTGACGTATTGATAGGAAATTTAGTGCGTATGGTCGAGTTCTAAAAAACATCACTAATTGACTAAATTATGAGTGAAATAAATAAATCTAGAAAGACAAGAACTGGCTCTGTTGTAAGTAACAGAATGGAAAAGAGTGTTGTCGTTCGAGTAGAGCGCAAGGTTCGCCATAAACTTTATGGTAAATTCATGAAAACAAGCGTCAAGTATTTGGCCGACGATCCTGAGAACCGCTGCAACATCGGAGATACCGTTCTTATAGAAGAATGTAGACCGCTGAGTAAACGAAAGAGATGGCGGGTTATGACGATACTGGAACAAGCGGTGTGATACCGACCTTGTGTGCCAAGTCGATAATAACGACTTGTTTCGGATGAGAAATCAGGTGAAATTATGATACAGACAGAAACAGTACTTAATGTTGCTGACAATTCCGGTGCTAAAAAAGTACTCTGCATCAGGGTGCTTGGCGGCTCCGGTAAGCGTTACGCGACGATTGGCGATGTAATCGTCGTAGCAGTAAAAGAAGCTATCCCAAACGCCAAAGTGAAAAAAGGCGATGTCATGAAAGCTGTTATTGTTCGTACAGCGAAAGAAATGAAGCGCATGGACGATACTTGGGTCAAGTTTGACGATAACGCAGCAGTTATGCTGGCGACTTCGGGCGAACCAGTTGGTACTCGTATTTTTGGACCAGTCGCTCGGGAATTACGTAACCAAGGGTTCATGAAAATTATATCTTTAGCTCCAGAAGCACTGTAAGTATTTGTTCGTGCATGGGGTGCAAAGATACATTGATTGGATAAAGGTAGAGCAATGAGACAGGGTATGACATACCTGAAGAAAAACGATCAGGTTGAAGTGATTGCCGGTAAAGATAAAGGCAGAGTAGGAAAAGTTCTTCGGGTCCTTCGTGAAGACGACAAGGCCGTGGTTGAGCGTATTAATTTGATTAAACGACATACCAAGCCGCAAGAGATGAATCAGCAGGGCCAGATTGTGGAAAAGGAAGCACCTATCCACGTTTCCAATCTTCAGCTTATTTGTCCTGAGTGCACCAAAACTGGTCGCATAGGAAAGAAGGTCCTCGATGATGGGAGCAAGGTACGCTATTGCAAGAGTTGTGGCGAATCCATCGAGAGTAAATCATAGATTATCAAATACTGGTACGCTAGGAGTTATACATGGGTACGCTAAAAGATATGTATTTTAATGAGTGTGTTCCTGCACTTAAAGAGGAATTTGGTTATAAAAATGCCATGCAGATTCCTCAGGTCAAAAAAATTGTTCTTAATATGGGTCTTGGCGAAGCAGTACAAAATCCCAAGATTGTTGAAGGCGCTGCAGAGGAATTGGCTTTGATTGCTGGTCAAAAAGCGATTATTACCAAGGCCAAAAAATCCATCGCCACTTTTAAATTGCGCGAAGGAATGCCTATTGGCTGCTGTGTCACGCTCCGGGGTGACAAAATGTATGATTTTCTCAGCAAACTGGTAAACATTGCTCTGCCTCGAGTACGTGACTTCAGAGGTTTGTCTCCCAAAGGGTTCGACCGGCGAGGCAATTACTCAATGGGAGTTCAGGAGCAAATTATTTTCCCGGAAATTGATTACGATAAAATAGATAAGATTAAGGGGCTGAATATTACCATTGTGACCTCTGCAAAAACTGATAAAGAGGGCCTCTCTCTTCTGAAGATGCTGGGCATGCCTTTTAAAAAATAACCATTTTCGTTTTAACAAAATCATTTTAATAGAGATAATCTGGAGGTCGGTTTGGCTAAGAAATCCATAATCGCAAAATCGCAACGAAAACCAAAGTTTAGTGTGCGAAAGTATAATAGATGTCCACTTTGTGGTCGTCCTAGAGCGTTCATTAGAAAATTTGGTGTGTGTCGAATTTGCTTCCGTAAACTGGCTCTCGGCGGTGAAATAACTGGTGTCACCAAGTCCAGTTGGTAGATTTTTTCTCTATCACTGTATGACCCGTTTACAATTTTGAAAAAAAGGAGTGTTCGCTATGTCAATGAGCGATCCCCTGGCAGACATGCTGACCAGGATACGAAATGCAGTAATGGCGAAGTTTGATTCTGTTGAGATGCCAACCTCCACTGTCAAAGTTGATGTTGCGAAAGTTCTCAAAGCTGAAGGCTTCATCGGAAATTACAAGATAATTCCTGGAGAAATTCAGAATACCTTGAAAATCGATCTGAAATACGGTCCGGACAGGGAATCTGTTATTACAGGAATAAAAAGAGTGAGTAAACCTGGGCTGCGGAAATATGCCAAGGTGGATGCTGTTCCGAAGGTGTTGAACGGTCTCGGGATCGCCATTATATCCACTTCCAAAGGTGTTGTGACTGATAAAACAGCCAGAGCACTGAATGCGGGTGGGGAGATAATTTGTGAGGTCTGGTAGACCCGCGGATAACGGAGGAAATTATGTCTCGTATTGGTAAACAACCAATTCCGGTACCCGCAGGGGTTAAGATTGATCTACAAGGTCAACAACTGACGGTTACTGGAGCAAAAGGTACATTGAAACGTGAAATTAACCAGGATATAGAGATTGAAATCCAGGATAATGTCATTCAAGTCAATAATCGTGTTGAAAGCACTAAGGTGAATGCCTTTAGAGGCCTTACCCGAAGTTTGGTCAACAATATGGTGATCGGTGTCGTCGACGGATTCAAAAAAGTTTTGATTATTGAAGGTGTTGGCTACAAAGCTAATGTCAGTGGTGCCACTCTGACGCTGAATGTCGGATATTCGAATCCGGTGAATTTTCAGCTGCCCAAAGACGTCACTGCGTCTGTCGAGGGAAATACCAAGATCACTGTGGAATGCATTGATAAAGAATTGCTTGGACTTGTTGCTTCAAGAATACGCCAGATTAGAAAACCCGAGCCATATAAGGGCAAAGGCATTCGCTATGAAGGCGAACATATCGTAAGAAAAGTTGGCAAAGCTGGCGCCAAATAAAATGTACGGTCGAACAGGTCAATATTAAACTGAATGGTAAATTGCAATGGCTAAGACAAACCCCAAGACCACAGCTAGGGCCAAACGTATCCGCCGGATCAGGAAAAAAATTTCCGGTACCAGCGAACGCCCAAGGCTGAGAGTTTTTAAGAGTAATAAACATATGTATGCTCAACTTATCGATGATGTGGCTGGACATACGCTGGTATCCATGTCCACGATCGATAAGGAATTTGAGGCGGGCGACGAAAAAGGAAAGGTCGGAGCAGCGAAAAAAATCGGCGTAATGCTCGCAACTCGCGCCAAGGCTGCCGGAATTAGCAAAGTGATCTTCGATCGCGGAGGATCAGTTTATCACGGCCGGGTAAAATCCCTTTCCGAGGGTGCTCGGGAAGGTGGTCTTGAATTTTAATGATTTTTATTATAACGGGGGTGTCCCTTGTCTGATTTCAAACGTTCCAAAAGTGCTCCTACTGAGGAACTGATCGAAAAAATAGTATTCATCAACCGCGTTGCGAAAGTTGTTAAGGGTGGCCGCAGATTCAGCTTCAGTGCTATCATTGTGGTTGGTGATGGAAAAGGCAAAGTCGGTTACGGCCTTGGCAAAGCGAATCAAGTTCCAGATGCAATCCGGAAAGGTATTGAGAAAGCACGCAAGAGTATGTTTGCTGTCTCGCTGACGGAAAATTCAATTCCGCATCAGGTTGTAGGAAAATTCGGTGCCGGGAAAGTGTTGTTGAAGCCCGCATCAGCCGGTACCGGCCTTATCGCCGGTGGGCCAGTGCGTGCTGTACTCGAGGCTGCTGGTGTTTCTAATATCCTCACTAAATGTCTGGGATCGCATAATCCGCACAATATGGTAAAAGCTACCTTGGACGGATTAGGGGCCCTGCGAACAGCGCAGAGTATTGCGACGCTTCGCGGTAAAACCATAGAAGAAATAACTGCATAATTACAACAGAAATTTTGTCGGAGAGGTTCCCGAAGGTTTCTGTTGTCTAATATTTGAATAAAGAAGGTAGTTAAATGGCCGAGACAATTACTTTTACTCTTGTGAAGAGTGGTATTGGCAGTACCAAAAAAATTAATGCGACATTAATCGGGCTTGGGCTCACCAAAATGAATAAAACAATAACAAGAAAAGATACCCCCGAAATGCGGGGAATGCTGAGAAAGGTATCGCATCTTGTACGTATGGAGGAGGTATAGCATGTTATCCTTAGCGAATCTTTCTCCCAAAGCCGGCTCAACGAAACAAAAAAAACGTTTAGGCAGGGGACCCGGCAGTGGGCATGGTAAAACCGCAGGACGAGGCCACAAAGGTTTCAAGTCGCGATCAGGTTCTGGTGTAAAACCAGGCTTTGAGGGTGGACAGATGCCGTTGCAGCGCCGTTTGCCCAAACGTGGTTTTACTAACACTTTTAAGAAACAGTTTGCACTTGTCTCTCTCAGTCAGCTTAATGCCTTGGGAAGTGATGAAGTAATTACCGTCGACACTCTTGTTGCGGCAGGGATGGTCAAAAAAGGCATGTTTGTCAAAGTACTCGCCAATGGTGAAGTGACAAGCGCGCTGAAAGTCCAGGTCGATAAAGTTAGCGGAGCTGCACAAAAACTCATTGAAGCTGCAGGCGGTACAGTAATTTCAGGGGAACAAAAAGAAGCCTGAGATGGTATCAGCTCTTTTTCACCCCGATAAACTTTTTTAGAGTAGCATCGCAAATAGGTACGGATAATGAGCGGATTGCAGAGCGCTGCAAATATACCAGAGTTACGAAGGCGTGTCTTATTTACGCTTATCATGCTAGCTGTTTACAGGATGGGAGTACAAATTCCTACTCCTGGCATAAATGGTGAGGCGTTAGCGGCATTTTTTAATCAGAATGCCAGTACTCTTTTCGGCATGTTCAATATGTTCTCCGGAGGAGCATTATCTAATTTCTCCATTTTTGCCCTGGGAATCATGCCCTATATCAGCGCTTCAATTATTATTCAGCTTTTAACTGTGGTCATACCGCAGCTCGAGGCGCTGAAAAAGGAAGGCCCGTCTGGCACCAGAAAGATAACGCAATACACTCGGTACGGGACGGTATTCTTGAGTGTAATTCAGGGGACGTTCATTGCTGTAGGACTCGAAGGAATGACCGGTCCTGGAGGACAGGCAATAGTACTTCTGCCGGGAATCGAGTTTAAACTGATGACAATGCTGACTCTTACCTCCGGTACTGCCTTTATAATGTGGCTTGGAGAGCAGATGACCGAAAGAGGGATCGGCAACGGCATTTCGTTGATAATTTTTGCCGGAATTGTTGCCCGCGGTCCTGCAGCTATTGTGAACTCAATCCAACTGGTGAAAGCAGGAGAAATTTCTCTTTTCTTCATCCCTTTTCTCATTCTGTTCATGCTGGCTGTAGTTGGTACCATTGTGTTCTTTGAGACCTCGCAGAGAAGAATTCCGATACAGTATGCCAAAAGGGTTGTTGGCAGGAAAGTATATGGTGGACAGAGTTCACATCTGCCCCTGAAAATAAATATTTCAGGTGTTATTCCGCCAATTTTTGCTTCTTCTATCATGATGTTCCCCGCAACCATTGGTAGTTTTATTCATGTTGACTGGGTTCAGCGTGTATCGGCTGCTATGCATCCGGGAACGATATATTATTACATCTGTTATGTAGGCATGATTGTATTTTTCTGTTTTTTTTATACCGCCGTTACATTCAAACCCGATGATGTCGCAGAAAACTTGAAAAAAAATGGTGGTTTTATACCTGGCATTCGACCGGGAAAGAAGACTGCAGAGTTTATTGATAAGGTCTTGACCAGGCTAACTGTTGTCGGTGCTATATATCTCAGTGTTGTATGCGTCCTTCCTTCAGTGCTTATATCAAATTTTAATATTCCCTTTTATTTCGGTGGGACTGCACTCTTAATTGTAGTAGGAGTTGGCATAGATACGATTTCTCAGATCGAATCGCACTTGCATATGCGTAACTACGAAGGTTTTATGAAACAGGGTCGGATTAAGGGACGCAGGTAGCAGGTGTCCGCAGCTGATGGTATAAATCGGGGCAGAAATATCGTTTTAAAGAATAATGACGAGATTCTGCTCATGCAGGAAGCTAATCAAATAGTCGCTGAGACATTGCAGATGCTGCAAGAGGTGATTTCAGCCGGGATGACAACCTGGGAGCTGGATAAACTTGCCGAGGATTTGTGCGTAGCAAGAAAAGCTCAACCTGCTTTTAAGGGATATCATGGTTTTCCCGGCAGTCTTTGTGTTTCAGTAAATGAAGAAGTTGTGCACGGGATCCCATCGAAAAAGAAAAGACTTAACAAGGGCGACATAGTCTCTATAGATTTTGGTGTTCGTTACAAAGGCTTTTATGGGGATTCTGCCATCACGCTTCCGGTAGGAAATGTTACTGAGCAGGTGGATCGTTTGTTAACGATAACCAGAGACAGTTTGGAAAAAGGAATTGAACAGGTAGTAGTAGGCAACAGGGTGGGCGATATATCGAAGGCGATACAGACCCACGTTGAAGCAAATGGATTTTATGTAGTGCGTCAATTTGTCGGTCATGGAATCGGTACCGAGTTGCATGAAGCGCCTGAAGTTCCCAATTTCTATCAGGGAGTGCATACAGCAAGATTACTCCCGGGTATGGTACTGGCAATTGAACCAATGGTTAACATGGGGACGCATAAGGTGAAAGTATTGCGGGACGGGTGGACAGTCATAACCGGTGATAAGAAACCTTCTGCCCACTTTGAACACTCGATAGCCGTTACTGAAAAAGGACCACTCGTACTGAGTTCCTTGAAATAGTAGCGGGTCGATAAAATATTGCTTCTCTTTTGTGGGAAGTTGTATTATACTGTTCCGTTTTTAACTGAACATCGAATTTTCAGGATACTACATGTCTAAAGAAGAAGCAATTGAGGTAGAAGGCACCATTATTGAACCGTTACCTAACGCGATGTTTCGGGTCGAACTGGATAACGGTCACAAGGTTCTTGCTCATATCTCGGGAAAAATGCGTATGCATTTTATCAAAATTTTGCCCGGCGATCGGGTGACTATTGAACTCTCTCCTTACGATTTGAGTCGGGGCAGGGTTACGTTTCGGGCAAAAAATGCCAAAAAGAATAAATAGAGAGTTTGTTTATCATGAAAGTACGCGCGTCTGTAAAAAAAATGTGCAGTGATTGTAAGATCTTCAAGCGACACGGTATTGTTCGCGTTTCCTGTAAGATAA
>JBBRDD010000219.1:0-7847 GCA_038204235.1 Desulfobulbales bacterium | reverse complement strand
ATCAACCGTCGTTACACGATGACCCCGCCTCTGGCCATGAACTGAAAGATACTAATTAACCTCGTTGCAAACACTGATAATCAGTAAAAAAGAGGCCATGGACTGCTGTTTACTGTTGACAGTGTTAACCATATCAGGAGTATAATCCCCGGTTTGTTCGCTCCTGTACGCTAAGGGAGAAAAGCATAGGCGTCGATTGCCATTTGTGGTGCATATACCTGACATTCCTCGGATATAAAAAACATCGAATAGCGATGAGATCGGACAACAGGATGATTTTAGGATGGAAACTATCTATGCAACAGACAGGTGGTAAAAGACTATCAATTCCAATGCAAATTATTACCTTTGCAAATCTCATCCATGTAAGCAAAATTGTAATATTAGAATTTTGCTGTATTGTCTCATAGTCTCCAAACAGGCAGATGCAGAGTTGCTCCATGTACCCTTTACTGTGTGTGCTATTGGGGTTGTAAACAGTTACCGTTAGAGTATTACTCTGGACTATGGCAGATAAAGATCGGGAAAAATGGGATTCCAGGTATGTTGCAAACCTTGGAGGCTCTGAGCCTTCCACAATCCTAACTGATTACTCAGGTCTTGCGTACTGTGGCAATGCCTTGGATATAGCCTGCGGAAACGGGAGAAACAGTCTCTTCCTGGCTAAAAAGGGATTTATTGTGGATGCGGTAGATATATCAACGGTTGCAACAAATTATCTGGCAGGCTGTGAGCCGAAGATACATGTGATCTGCCAGGATATCGATGACTTGACAATTCCTTGGAATCGATATCAACTCATCGTCAACATCCGCTTTTTAGACAGACGCCTGTTTCCCATGATTAAGGACGGACTTAGGCCCGGAGGTGTGCTGATTTTTGAATCCTTTATTGATAAGAAAAAGGATGATTACTGTCTGAAACAAAATGAATTGCTTCAAGCCTTTCAGTCATTCCACATCGTATACTACGAAGAAAAAAAATCAGACTATTCTGAAAAATTTGATAAAACCGTCTCTCTTGTTGCCATAAAAACAGACTGAACCGTATTCCAGAATAATCGCTCTTTTCTCGATGCCTTAAATTACATTTAGTGAGAAAACCATTCTATCCGCTCTTACCTTTGTGTCCACTTTTTCTATACCACTTCAGATGTCTCTCATAGTAGCGAGGAACATCTACGCTTAATCCTGGAATTGTATGGTCTAAAAAGGTTGACCGATCATACTCGTGATAGAGTTAAAGTAGCTATTGATAGTCCTGGTGAAAATCAAGAAACTTCCCTGACACTGAGGGCAACATCAACACAGGTAATTTTGATTAATCCGAACTCCTACATACACACCGAATAAACTGCCAATAAAACTTGCTATGAAGGCAGTCATGATGCCTATATAGCTTCCCAACCACCAGCCAACCCAACCAATAAGTGTTACGCTAGTCAAAAGAATAATTTTTCTCATATTTTTGTAATCAATCCTTATCGCAAAAAATATTAATCCTGCGTCGCTGCATCACTATCTTCGGCAGATTTTACAGCTTATCCTATCAATGCCCCATTTTATCCGGTATAATTCCACTAACGCCACCTCTTTCTACGTGCAGGTGCTTTGCAAATTATTTTCTTGTTTTTCTAAATGCTCTGCAGGAAAAGAATTTTCAAAAGATACTGCCTCCCACAAGGGGACCATTCAAAAGAACCCGGCTTATTTCCCGTATACCAAGGTTAGGTAAACAGCCCCTTACCGCTCAATCAGCAAAGGACACAATGTTTCTTCAAATACAAAAAACAGTCTTAACAGCACTTTTACTAACCATGCTCACAGCATGTTCGAGCTCTGACGAGCAGGCAGAAAAAGGACGTATCGAACAAGCCACCGATAAAATTGCCAAAGAAGCAGTGAGTAGTATCAAGACGCCGATTGAGCAGGCAAATCTGGCAAAAGAGCTGACAGAGCAGCACAATAGCGCAGTTAAAAAAAATGCGAATCCCGTCGGAAAATAATCCATCTCAGAGAGCACGAGGTTACAACTCATTGTGAAAGCAACCGGATGTACAGCTGAGGTTCTACCAGAAGATATCAAGAGAGAATTAGAAAAAGCGTGTGCCCTGCATCAGCGTGCGGTTTCGGATTATGCTCAGTGCGAGCAATTCAGCCGATTGATGTCCGACCTGCTGGCAAGGATGGAAGAAGCAAAATGCTTCAACACCGCCGACAAAGTCATGGGTATCCTGCTCGATTGTAATCCCAAGATAGGTGGCCATTGCGAAAAATCGACCATCATCAGTCAGAAAACCCAAAAGCTGAGCTGATCCCCCCTATTGCGCCGAGCTTTCCTCTTGCGCCGCAACATCAACCATAACCGACAGCATATGCGCCCCTCCTCCCATGACCACTCCTTTTACCGGAGCCACATCACCATAATCACGTCCCCAGGCAACGGTAATATAGCTTTCATTAACAATAAAATTATTGGTCGGATCAAGGTCAACCCAGCCAAAATCTGGCAGAAAAACAGAAATCCAGGCATGGGATGCATCTGCACCGACTAATTTTGGTTTTCCCGGCGGAGGAACCGTCTCCATATACCCGCTCACGTACCGTGCGGCAAGGCCAAGACCGCGCAGGCAACTAATGGCAAGATGGGCAAAGTCCTGACAAACACCCTTCCTGTTTATCAATACCTGCTCGACGGTCGTATCAACAGTACTCGCATTTTTGTCGTATGCAAATTCCGTAAAAATACGCCGAACCAGATCTGTAGCACCGACCAGCACCGGAGTGCCTGGGGGAAAAGACAGTTTAGCGTAATCCGTGGCCGTGGAATTGACCGTGACCAGCGGGCTGGCAAAGACAAACTGCGACGCTTCAAGTTCGATCGGCTGTCTGCGTTCTACCAGCCGCTGCACCACTATTTCGTAGGGGAGCGTAGCATCAGATACCGGGATAACCGTACGTGATGTTCGGACGATACTGGTGGCAGACATCGCCAATTCATTATGCGGATGCTGCACCATAAACACGTGAACTGTATTGCCGAAATAATCGGTTCGGCAATGCAGATACTGGGGTTTGGGGACTATCGACAATTGGCACTCAATAACCTCCTGAGACGGCGTCTGGCGGGGATGCAGCAAGAGTTCATTCTGCGAGAGTGAGGCCGGAGCAGAATACTTATAGCTGGTATTATGAATGATACGGTATTTCATACTAAACGATCCCCTGGGATCATTGTGTAATGGGGGGTTGCAGGGACTCGACTGAGATAATGTCCGCTGATTTGCTGGCCGAACTCTTTGAGGAGCGTTTCCGTGGAGTCAAGAAATGTTGCCAGCAATTCATCCTGAGGCTTTTTTGCGCCGCACTCTATTCCCGTGAGATCGAGCAGTCGAACAGTTGTCAGCATCTTCAGGGCAATCCTTTCCTCGGCACAGGAGAATCGTCGCTCACTCTGCCGGGGAAGGTGTTCAACATGGTTCGCAAGCTGGCTGAACTGGAAAGCCAAAGATTTAGGATTGCTTTCATCAGCCAGCAGGAGGTCCAGTACCGGTGCCAGTTGAAATGTGGATTTGTATCTGGCCCGATAGGTCATAAGGCTATCAGACACCTCCAGCAGAGATTGCAAGGTATTCCTGGCACCGTTGCACACCTGGGGGAGACCTATCCGGATAAGAATCGCCTGGTTCAAAGCCCGCTCGACTCTGCGACCCATGTCCATGAAGCGCCATCCCAGCCCCCGGGTCATGCTTTCCATGGCCAGTCCACTAAACGCGCTTAAGGTGAATAAGGTTTTATCTAGAAGTTCTATCGGATCACTGAATGGGTTATG
This sequence comes from Desulfobulbales bacterium, assembly GCA_038204235.1. Classification (GTDB taxonomy): domain Bacteria; phylum Desulfobacterota; class Desulfobulbia; order Desulfobulbales; family Desulfocapsaceae; genus Desulforhopalus_A. Next base: position 4,016 of record JBBRDD010000219.1, on the reverse strand, counting down.
GGTAAATTCCTCCAACCGATTAATTGCCCGGGATGAATCGGCAGAGAGTCTATCCCGTACATTCCGTGTAGTTTCCTGTACACGTCGTAAAATAAACACAACACTTTCAGGCTTATCCTTTCGATACAGAGCATCACGGAGATGCTGCATTAACTCTCGGTAAAAGAGAAGACCAGTATCTGGTGCCGGATTCTTGGGAATGATGTTTTTCGTCCGGAGAATGTTAAGCAGAAACTGCAGCTCTGGGATATCTTCTGGTCGATCTTCACCTGATAAGAGTCGATACACCGAGCGCAACAGACGTATCAGCCCTTCGGCACGCTCAAGATACCGTCCCAGCCAGAGTAAATTGTCGGCTACCCTGCTGGGGAGATCATTGCTGCGTCTGAATTCGGCAACAGTATGAAATCCATCCATCATGGAAAAAGGTTCGACAGGTTTGTCCGATAAAACCCAGATGTCCTTACTCCGTTGTTGTTCCGGATAGTTTCTTTTGAGTGTTTCGACATCGCCTGCAGTAATTGCCAGACCTCCGGGCATAACAGAGAATCCGTGCTCCGTTGCGCAGGCAAAAACGCGCATAACGTTGTAGCACTGACCAACGCCACTGGCACCCCATGCCGGAGCCAAGGAAGGTGTAATGGGGGCGGAAACCATATAGCGAGAGGGATTTGTTCTTATTTCTGCCATCGAATCAACATAGAGATCGACCACTGCTGATTGATCCATTGCCGGACCGACGGTCAATTGGTGCAAATTGGCCATGGCGTGATTGAGCCCGGCACTGTTGCCGCACCACCAGCTGGGATGGTTTTCCAGCAGCAAATCTGTACCTAGCAATTGCCGGCAGAGCAGAGGAAGGAAGGTTTTTAGTATTGGCGTATCGACAAAGCCGCTGCCAATCGGATTGACAATATCGATATTTTGTTCACGACACACCTGGATGAGCCCGGCCACTCCATTGGCTGTTTCACGCCGTAGAGCAAAGGGATCACTGCTGAGGTCGGGAATATGGCGAAAAATGGCCTCTACAGGCTCAAGCCCGGCCAGTTTTTTCAAAAATACCTTACCGTTACGTACGGTGAGATCCTGGCCTTCCACCAGTGGGTATCCCAGATAACGGGAGAGTAAGGCGTGTTCGTAGTAGATACGGCTGTCAGGGCCCGGAGAAAACAACACGATACCCGGGTCTTCTCTTCGAAGCGACGCTCGCTGGATCAGGGCGTGGTGAAAAGTCTGGAAAAAAGGTGCTAACCGGCGAATCTGGGTTTTATGGTAGAGCTCGGAAAATACCCGCGACATGACGATACGGTTTTCCAGGGCATAGCCAAGACCAGCCGGGTTGGAGGCATAATCACGCAGCACTCGAAAACGACCATCAAGACCTCGATACAGATCTACGGCATAGAAGGTCAGAAAACGGTTACCGGAAGGCTGAATCCCATGGCAGGAATGCAGAAAGTTGGGATTTGCAAAGACCAGCTCAGCGGGAATACTGCCATTTTGCAACAACGCCTGCGGACCGTAGGTGTCCGCCAGAATTTTTTCAAGCAACAGTGCCCGTTGCGTCACCCCGCCTTCGATCCCTGTCCATTCTCCTTCTGAAATGGGCAATGGAATCATATCAAGCGCCCAGGAGGTGGTCCGTCTGGTGGAGTCATCGAAGGGGTTAATCGTGGCGCCATCTTCATGGCGCATGTGCCTGGCCTTTTCGTGATACTGCTTGAGGTCGTCAGGATCTTTGGCGTCTAATGCATTGAGGATTGGCTGCCAATGTTTGCGGGGCTGACCCTTACCGGAAAATGCTTCACAATAAGCATCTACCGGTAAGGATTCCAAGTCAAAGATGGACAACGATTTTACTTTCTGACTGGATGCACCATGAAAATCTGTGTTGCTCATAATACTGTTGCTGCCTCATTGCGGTCTTACCGTCACATAATGAGCGACGTAATTGTCACTCTTGGCGCTTATTTACCGTTTTGGGGTCCGCAAATCAAGAGTATAAGGAAAATAACGATTGGTTTCCTCAGCCGGTATTGCGACTAAATTACCAGGCGTATGGCCATGAGGAATGAATCGGGCATTTCGTCGTCCTTCAGCCTCATAGGAATTAACCGGGAAATCTTCCGCACTGCGTCCACCGGGATGGCCAACATGATATTGACAACCACCCACTGCTCGCCCGGTCCACGTATCAAAGAGATCAATGGTAAGCGGGGCATGGACGCCAATTGTTGGATGATAACAAGACGGTGGTTGCCACGCTCGATACCGTACCCCCCCGACAAATATCCCTGCTGTTAGCGTAGGCTGCAATGGAACACGACGGCCGTTACAGGTAACAATATAGCGTTCTTCTGTCATCCCAGAGACTTTTATCTGGATTCGTTCAAGAGATGAATCAACATAACGCGCTGTGCCACCACCACCCTGCTCCTCACCCAGTACATGCCAGGGCTCCAGAGCCTGGCGCAATTCGATATCCATGCCCTGGTAGTTCACCCTGCCGTAAATTGGGAAACGGAATTCAAAATGCGGATGAAAATAATCCATAGACACTGGATACCCTGCCTGATTAAGTATCTGCAAAACATCGGCAAAATCGTCGCGAATCATTTGCGGGAGCATAAAGCGATCGTGCAACCGGGTGCCCCAGCGTACCAGATCCTGACGATATGGCGTTTGCCAGAACCAACTGACAAAAGTTCGCAGAAGAAGCTGCTGGGCAAGGCTCATCCGCGCATGGGGGGGCATTTCAAAGGCACGAAACTCAAGCAAACCGAGTCGTCCTGCCGAACTGTCCGGTGAATACAGCTTATCGATACAAAATTCTGCCCGGTGGGTATTACCAGAAACGTCTATGAGAAAGTGTCGATACAATCTGTCAACCAGCCACGGGGGACATGGGTATTCCGAACTTGTTTGTCTATCCTGCTCGGCAAAAGCTATCTCCAGCTCATAGAGGCTGTCGTGTCTCGCTTCATCTATACGTGGCTGCTGGCTGGTTGGGCCGATAAAGAGACCCGAAAACAAAAATGACAGGGATGGGTGATTATTCCAGAAGGTCACAAAGCTGCGCAACAAATCGGGCCGTCGTAAAAATGGACTGTCTGCCGGGGTGGCGCCACCAATGACAATATGGTTCCCTCCGCCCGTGCCTGTATGGCGGCCATCAACCATAAATTTTTCGGTACCGAGGCGGGTCTCCCGCGCCAAATCATAGAGTGCAGTGGTACAACCAACCATCTCCCGCCAGCTGTGCATGGGCTGAATGTTGACCTCAATAACACCTGGATCGGGAGTTACTTTCAAACTCTCCAGGCGGTAGTCATTAGGAGGTGCATATCCCTCAAGGACTACTGGTAATTTGGTCTTTTTAGCGGTTGCCTCTATGCAACTGACCAATTCCAAATATCCTTCAAGCGAGGTAATAGGCGGCATGAAAACATATATCCGTCCATCGCGAGGTTGCACAACTAGTGCTGTCCGAACCAACCAGGCTGCTGATTCGCCTACCACAGGCTGGGGATCTTTAAAGGGTTCGGGCTGGGCGCTGATGTCATCGCCTGCTTTAAGTTTTTGAGAAATTTGATCCTTTTTAACACCCTTGCCTTTTTTATCGGCTTTACCTTTTTCACCAACTACGAGTGGTTCCCGTTCAGCCATAGGATCCATAGAATATTCAACCGGGAGATCTTCTTCTGCAACCCAGGGTAAAGAATCGAGTGGCAGACGCAAGCCCACCGGTGAATCACCCGGCTATAAAAACATGTGTTCAGATCTGAGAGGCCAGGGGCCACTTTTCCACGAACCATGCTGCAGAGGTAAGACATACCCCACGACCGCGCCAAGACCGCGCTCAAAAGCGCTGACCATTCGCTTTCTTTCCTCAGGGTCTTCTAATTTGGGATCGGTGGGATCAACATTGACCGGCAAGTTCCTTTCTTTAAGCAGGTAATGCAGGGTATCCTCAAAACTTTCACGGATATATTTTTTGCTCACCTTGAGGATAC
>JBBRDD010000218.1:0-7902 GCA_038204235.1 Desulfobulbales bacterium | reverse complement strand
GTTAACAGGAATTCAAATCTTCAAACTCCTGCCTAAAACCAACTGTAAGGAGTGTGGAGTTCCGACGTGCCTCGCTTTTGCTATGAACCTCGCGTCTGGCAAAGCAGAACTTGATGCTTGCCCGTATGTGTCTGATGATGCAAGGGCGCAACTCGCCGCAGCTTCTGCACCTCCTATTCGTCCGGTCGCTCTTGGTAAAGGTGTCCGCGCGACGAAGACTGGTGGGGAGACCGTTCTTTACCGGCATGAAAAAACTTTTTTTAATCCTACATTGTTGGCAGGGACTATAACCTCTGATACCGCAGAAGCGGATGTTGTCGCCAAGCTTAAGTCCTGGAATGCACTGCAGTATGAGAGGGTAGGTCTTAATCTGCGTCCGGAACTGGTGGCATTGAAAGATGTCAATGGTGACGGTGTCGCTTTTGCTGCCCTTGCCAAACTGATTGCCGAAACTTCGGAATTCAATCTCATTTTGATGAGTGATAAGGCCGAAGTCATCAGTGGTGCCGTTGCCACTGCCGGTTTCAAGCGTCCTTTGATTTATGCTGCGACCGCTGAAAATGTTGATGCGTTCGGTAAAATTGCCTTGGATAATGAACTGCCGTTGGCGGTTAAGGCTGATTCCATTGATGGAATTACTGCTCTTACCGACAAATTGGTGGGCATGGGATTGAAAGATTTGGTTATTGATTCGGGAGCAAGAGAAGTAAAACAAGCGCTCGAAGATCAGGTTGCAATTCGTCGGGCCGCACTCAAAGACGGAAATCGTTCTCTTGGTTTTCCCACAATCTGTTTCCCGAGTGAGATGGCCTCCTCTGTTGAAATGGAAGGACTTATTGCCAGTATGTTTGTGGCCAAATACGGCGGTATCGTTGTTTTGTCCGATATGACCACCGAGGTCATTTTTCCTTTATTGTTGGAACGTCTGAATATCTATACCGATCCGCAACGACCAATGACGGTTGTCGAAGGGATATTTGAAATTGGTAGCCCTGACGAGAATTCTCCGGTTCTGGTTACCACCAATTTTGCTTTGACCTACTTCATTGTATCCGGTGAGATCGAGGCGAGCAGAGTTCCTGCCTGGCTGCTCATCAAAGACTCTGAGGGACTTTCCGTTCTTACTGCCTGGGCTGCCGGTAAGTTCAGCGGGGATGATGTTGGTGCGTTCGTTAAGAAAAGCGGCATAATGGATAAGGTTAAGCATACTGAGCTGATTATTCCTGGTTATGCTGCTGCGATCGCGGGCGACGTTGAAGAAGAGCTCCCCGGCTGGAACATCATAGTTGGTCCAAGAGAGGCTGCTCATATTGCCGGCTTCCTGAAAAGTAGATAAGTACAGGCGATAGAATATTTTGCCGGCTGTTTCTCTCGTGAAGCGCCGGCAAATTTTTTATAGACTATCGTGAGACTGGTACATTTTAGAAGTTTGTTATTAATTAGATAAAGGGAGAGAAATATGATTCTTTTTGGCGAAAGCCTCAATGTTATTTCCAAGGTAATCGGAAAGGCATACAGAGAGCGTGATGCAAAACCTATTCAGGCGGAATGTCTTGAGCAAAAGAAACTTGGTATGGACTATATTGATATCAATCTCGGGCCTGCCAAAAAAGACGGCCATGAATTGATGCCATGGGTCTGCCAGGTCGTCCAGGAGGTTGTGCCTGAAATTCCTCTTCTCCTCGATACATCTAATATAGCTGCCATCGAAGCGGGTTTAAAGGTGCTCAAACCTTCAAGCAAACCGCATATCGTCAACTCCATTATGGCTCGTCCCGAGCGATATAACGAGATGCTGCCGATTGCCGCCAAATACGAGGCTGACATTGTTGCTCTTATGTGGGGACCTGATGGTCTTCCGCGTGACGAGAACGAGCGTGCCTCTCTTTGCGTAGAATTACTGTATGCTGCGAATGAAGCCGGTATTCCCAATGAAAAGATCTGGGTTGACGGCATTGTTACTCCAGTGAACATCCAGCAGGCACAATCTGTAGCGCTGCTTAATTTCCAGATGATGCTGGAAGATATTGCCCCAGGAGCCATGTCTACCTGTGGTCTTTCCAATATCTCCAATGGTCCTCCGGTTCATCTGCGTCCAATCCTGAACAACACCTTTATGATCATGTTGGAGCGCTATGGTATGAAATCGGTTATCGCGGATCCGCTTGATGCCGAACTTATCGCGGTTGCTAAAGGACAGCGTCCTGAAATCGTCAAAGTGGTACATCTGGCAATGGACGGCAATGCCCCTGAGCTTTCTAGTTTATCGAAAGAACTTGCCGACTACGTGAAAACCGTCAAGGTTATCACCGGCGAAAGCCTCTTTTCCGATTCTTACCTGGAAATCTGATCATCTGTTTTTTCGTCAAATAAGCTCCATCCTTTCGGGGATGGGGCTTTTTTTTTGTTCAATTAATGGTTACACATCTGAACAGGGAATAGTGGCAACATAGCGCACAAAGTTAATTTAAATAAGAGAGTTTTTTATGCAAGAAAATGTAGCAGGTGGAGCAGAAGCTGGTAACTGGGTGTATGTATTTGTTTGTGAGCCCGGCAAGGACGAAAGCTTTCTCGGGTTATATAATACTGATAATGACGTTAACTTTATTCCGGCCTTTCAGAGCAGAGAGGAGGCTAACGATTGTTTTTTGACTCTGCCGAGAGAAAAAGGAAAGAAATATGAACTCCAGGCTGTACATATCGAGGAATTGCACGATATTGCCACCAAAAGTGGTTTTGCTGTAGCTCTGGTCGACAGTGATGGAAAGGTTATCAAAGAGTGAGTTCAGGCTTTTGATCAGATTATCGTGCTCCGGATCGTATACAATAAACGATACAATGCCATAAAAAATGAGTTGAAGGAGATTTCCCAAAGTGAGTTTAAAAATAGCAATAGGTGGCAAAGGGGGCGTAGGTAAGACCACAATCACCGCTCTTCTTGCACGATGTCTGGCGGCCGATAAAAACAATAAAGTGATTGCCATCGACGCCGATCCTGTGGCAAACCTGGCGGCTGGACTCGGCATTTCCGAAGATAAGCCAATTATACCGATCTCTGGACTGACTGAGCTTATCGCTGAAAGAACTGGCGCCAAACCGGGAACTATGGGTGGGTTTTTTACTCTTAATCCGAAAGTTGACGATATCCCCGATCGCTTTTCACTGCAGAGAGACGGAGTGAAATTGCTGGTTATGGGCACTGTGCAGAGTGGCGGATCCGGCTGTATCTGTCCAGAAAGTACCATTCTCAAAGCACTGATGAATCATCTTGTGCTGGTCAGGGAAGATATAGTCATTATGGATATGGAAGCGGGGGTGGAGCATCTTGGCCGGGCAACTTCGTCGTCTGTTGATGCGCTTATTGTTGTCGTTAATCCTGGAGCAAGAAGCAGAGCTGCGGCGACAAAGATCCGAAAACTCGGGGAGGATATCGGTATCAAAAAAATTCTCGTTCTTGGCAACCGGGTAAACGGTTTGGAGGACGAGAAATTAATTCGCCAATCTTTATCTGAATTTGAATTTATCGGCTTTGTTCCCGAGCAAAAAGAGATTGTCGATGCCGATCGATCAGGCAGAAGGGCGTTTGAGGATATAAATGATGCGCCAAAGGAACTTTTCGAGATTGTCGAAAAATTGACAGCGATGAAAAAATAAACAAAGTCCTTCATTCATGCAGTTGAGCCGTCCCATCCATTATAATTCGGTGTGTTCGGCTCTGCTGTTCTGCACCCACTGATCAACTCCTGCCGTCGCATTATATCTTCCGGTTTTTCTGTCGAATTTACCTCCGTTGAGGAACAGGGGGCCAATAGAAAAGATGCAATAAATATCTTGACAATGCCACATGGTGGTGCAATAGTTAGTGCAACTGGGAATAGTTCTCATATGAGAATATAGGCGCCTGTGAACGGTAGACATGTGATGTAATTCATGATTGCCGCCATATAGCAAAGGTCTGGTCTTGAATTGTGTGTTCTTGACATCTGGACCGCAACATCCCTGAGATCCATTGAAATTGGAGGCATTATGGCAAAACCATTAGAACTCATCAAAGTATCAGACCTTACCACCTGTGATTCCACCGCACAGATGATTACCAAGGCAAGACAAGATGGAGTTGAACTCGATTTTGATAGGGCCCAGGCTCTGAAAGCCTGTCCTATTGGCGAAAAATCTGCCTGCTGTAAACATTGCGCAATGGGACCATGCAGAATGAATGTGAACAGCCCATACGACAGAGTCGGCGTTTGTGGGGCAACTGTAGACACCATCGTGGCCCGTAACTTTGGGCGGATGGTTGCTGCCGGTACTGCTGCGCATACAGATCATGGGATGGCCATGCTGGAACTCTTCCGTGACGTCATAAATGGAAAGACCAAAGATTATTCCATTAAAGATCCCATTAAGTTATTAGAGGTTGCGGCTTCTCTCGAAATTCCTACAGTAGGCCGTGAGTTAAAAGATGTGGCAATGGATCTCTATCACGAGCTTGAGAAAACTTACACCCAGGTTGAAGGTGAAATTCCGATGATGAAAAGGGTGCCGCCGAAAACCCTTCAACTTTGGCGCGAAGCCGGGATTGTCCCACGTGGCGCCATGCGGGAAATCATGGAAATGATGCATCGGACAGCTATGGGTGTTGACCAGGATTACGAAAATATAACTAAGCAGATATCCAGGACAGCCCTCGCTGATGGATGGGGTGGTTCGATGGTCTCCACGGATATCTCGGATATCTTGTTTGGCACTCCATCTCCGGTGGAGGTTGAAGTTGATATGGGTGTACTGAAAGAAGACCAGGTTAACATAATTGTACACGGTCATGAGCCTAATCTTCTGGAATCGATGGTTGTTTCAGTAGCTGATCCAACATTGGTTGAGGCGGCCAAAAAAGGCGGGGCCAAAGGTATTAATCTTGTCGGCATGTGCTGTTCGGGTCTGGAAGCTTTGTCTAGACATGGTCTGCCTCATGCAGGAAATTTTTCCAGTACCGAGGCCGTTATGGTAACCGGAGCTGTTGATGCGATGACCGTAGATATTCAGTGCATAAAGCAAGGTATGCAGAAGGTGGCAGCTTTCTATGATACGCCATTTATCACCACCAATTACCGGGCTAAAATTGAAGGAGCCCTGCATATTCAACTGGACGAGCACAATCCCCGTGAATGCACCGATGAGATCGTTATCAAGGCAATTACCAGGTTTAAAACCCGTAAAAGACCGGTTCAAATTCCGAGGAATAAGGCGACTGGAGTACATGGGTTTTCATTTGAATATATAAATTATATGTTGGGCGGATCCTTCAGGGGAAGTTATACACCACTCAACGACAATATCATCAACGGCAGGATTCGTGGCGTGGCGGGGGTTGTCGGCTGTACCAACCCACGTTCCAAACAGGATTATTCCCATGTGGAACTGGTTAAGGAGCTGATCAAAAATGATGTATTGGTGTTGCAGACCGGTTGCTCACAAATGGCCCTTGCCAAAGCGGGATTGACCGGACCTGGAGCCGCAGCTCTTGCCGGAAAAGGCCTTGCAGAAGTGTGCGAGACTGTTGGCATGCCGCCGGTACTTGGTCTCGGCTCCTGTGTTGATAACAGCAGGATCCTTACTGCCGCAGCTGAAATGGTCAAGGTTGGCGGCCTCGGGGACAGCATCGCCGATTTGCCTGCCGCCGGTTGTGCCCCGGAATGGATGAGTGAAAAAGCTATTGCCATCGGTCAATATTTTGTTGCTTCCGGTGTCTATACCGTGTTTGGTCATACTTTCCCGATGGTCAAAGGGACCAAATTTGAGAAACATTTGTTTGAGGAACTCGAGGGGCTAGGTTTTGGCAAATGGGGATTTGCCGATGATCCGAGAGAAATGGCAAGGTTAATGATTGCTCATATTGACAAAAAACGTAAAGAACTTGGCATTGATAAGGCCCGTGACAGGGTTCTTATGGATATGGCTGACAGACAGGCCCTTGGTGTCGAATAATCCCTGCGGGAGATGACAGAATTTTGCTTCTGTCATCTCCCTCCGACTGCTGGACAGATTAGCAGATTTACAAGAGTTGTTGGGTGAGGCATATGGCTATCTTTGCTGGAAAATATCGATGGGAAGGAACCAAAACCGGTGAGCGTGAACCTATTGCGTGGTCTTCAGGGGCTTACGATGTGAAAATATTCAAATCTGTTTCTTCTTCTGACAAAGTGCAGCACCTTAAACTGTATGTTTGTATCTATGCACCGACAGGTGAAGGCCAGTCAATTTCTGCTAATCCCGAAAAATTTGCCAAACAGATTTGTAATGATTTTTCTATGGATATTGAAAGGGTTCTTTGGGTTGAAGATCTTATGACGAATGAAGACAGATATGAAGTTATATCATTTACCCGATCGACAAAGATCGGCACTACAATTTTCTATAAAACAACAAAGCGGTTGGCCTTGGAATCTGAACTGCAATTGATTGAACGGGAATTAGTAGGTATGGAGATATCGGTAGGATGATTCGCCGGCAATTGATGTTGGGATGCTTAATATTTTTTCTGATGATGAAGAGATGAACTCGGAAATTGATCGGATAAGAGAAAGATTGCTCAGACTTGAAGAGGAAATCGCCGAGACAATGCGGCGATTGCCGGCCCATTCCGTGAAGCCACCAGTGATGATGGATCTCTTGCAGCTTGAAGACGAGCGGGATCAACTTTTGCAAATATTAAAAGATCGATAGTACGTTACCGAGTACAGCCTGATGTAAGGAAACAATTTCAGGAATTAATGTTATTTATGCATGGTTAAGGTATCTTCTTCTGGCGTTTTGCGATTTTCGACGTATAATCTGCGTTGATGTCAATATGCAGCAGAACAGTTAATTTTGCCAAAAAGGAGACAGGCATGACCGATCAACATTGTCCGGGATTTGAAAGTAATAAAACACTGAATGAAGTAAAAGTAAGATGTCCGGAATGTGCTAAAGAGTGGGAAATATTCTCCGATGAAGCGGACAAGAAAACAAAATGTGCCGCTTGTGGTGCTGAGGTCGATCCGAAAACCTGCGCAGTGAAATAACTGCTGTCTGCTGTAGTTTGGCAGGGCAGAAACCTCCCCCTTCAAACTCCTCTGAAATTATCTGTTTCAGAGGAGTTTTTTTATTCAGGTCCTTCGTATACCCCTCTCTTGGCAAAAGACAACATACTGACGATCGGTATTCATGAGCCGATTACTTTTCGTAATTGATTGGTTGGCTCGGTTAAATTTTCTGTGTTCTTTGTCGGTTACTGGGGCTGTTTAATCAGGAACAGGCTCTGGTTGATTTTTTCTAACGCCTTATTATTCCCTACTTTGTTTTGCATTGAATCTAAAAAAAGACGGTCTGGTTTGCTGCAAATATTCGGTCTTGTTGCCTGTGGCGACAGAGATTCGATTTCTATTTTTATCTTCACATTTAAAATCGCAAGTGATACACCAAAGGTGGTAATCAGATCTGTCCTTGCGGCAACGAATACGTCACACGATACATTTCGAACGCGTATCTTCATATATGGAGCAAACGCGCCGATATTAAATAACAGCTTTTTGAGCAATATCCGATCTGTTGTTCTTTAGGCCAGGCAAAATAAATAACTTTCCGTAGGAAGGAGTTGTGTAATGTTGAACCGATTTTCTGTCAAAGGGAGAATGTATCTCATAATTGTAGCTATCCTGGCATTGTTTTTAATAATGGTGTTCTTTGCCATTCAGAATGGTAATAGGGTGAGAGATATGGGGCTTGCCAAAACTGGTGAAGTTATGCTTGTCGATCAGAAGGCAAAACTTCAGATCGCCGGTCATTCTATCGCATTAGCTTTGGGACACGCCGTCGAAGGAATAGACATTCCAGAGAAACAAATTGAAATTATCCGTAAGTTGA
>JBBRDD010000217.1:0-7942 GCA_038204235.1 Desulfobulbales bacterium | reverse complement strand
GGTCGGTTGTTCGGCTGGGAATGGAAGACAGCCCTCTGGTTCGGCTCTTTAATCTCGCTTTCTTCGACCATGGTCATTTTAAAAACCCTGATGAATCAGGGCTGGCTGGGGACACTGTCGAGTAAGGTAATGATCGGCATGTTGATCGTTCAGGATCTGGCAGTTGTGCCGCTAATGATCATTCTGCCCCAGTTAAACAACCCTTCTGCCAGCCTTGGCATTCTCGGTCTGGCCTTTATCAAGGCAGCACTCTTTCTGGTTGGCATGTTTTTTCTCGGGACCCGGCTGCTTCCCTACCTGCTCAAAACTATCGCCGAGATCGGCTCTCGTGAACTGTTCATTCTGGCCATTACCGCTATTGGCTTAGGTGTTGGGTATACTACCTATCTGGTCGGACTGTCTTTTGCCTTCGGCGCTTTTATTGCCGGGATGGTCCTCAGCGAGTCGGATTACGGCCATCAGGCTCTCAGTGATATCATTCCTCTGCGCGACCTGTTTGGCCTGCTGTTTTTTGCCTCGGTAGGCATGCTCCTTGATCCTCGCTTTCTGCTCAGCCACTTTGCGCTCATCCTGCTCCTGGTCGTTGTTGTCAGTCTCGGCAAAGGGTGTATCTTTGCAATTCTTGCCAGACTCTTTCGTTACCGCAACGTCATTCCACTTGCCGTCGGCCTGGGGCTGTTTCAGGTTGGGGAGTTCTCCTTTGTTCTGGCCAGGATCGGGGTGGCCAGTCAGTCTATTACCAGTGAATTTTATAATATGTTCCTGACTATGGCTGTCGTCACCATGGTGTTGACTCCCTTTATTTCGTCGCAGACATCACGATTGTACAGCCTTAAAAAAAGATGGGTTCAGCACGAGCCGCTCGAAGAGATCAATTATCCGGAGGATGAACTGCGCAATCATGTGGTCATCGCCGGCTGTGGGCGTATCGGAATGCAAATTGCCGAGATGCTGCAGCAGCTGGCGATTCCCTTCGTCCTGGTGGAGCTTGATCAGATGCGTATCGAAAGGGCGAAAGCTGCCGGTTTTCCAATCGTCTATGGTGATGGCAGTCAGGAGGTGGTTCAGGAAGCGTTGCGGATACAGCGTGCTTCTCTTCTCGTTGTGACTATACCGGGCATCGTTGTTGCCCGCTCCATTATCAGTCATGCCAGAAAAGTGAACAGCGGGATCAGGGTGGTCGCACGCATGTCCGACCCCGAATTTTTCGATGTCTTCAAAGAACTGCAGGTGACTGATCTCGTTTATCCTGAATTTGAAGCGGGCCTGGAAATGATCAGGCAGGTTCTTCTCTATCTGCGAATTCCAGTGCCGGAGATTCAGCACCATACCGAAAATCTCCGCCAGCAAATGCTTACCCAGGCAGCAATACCTGCGGACGGATACCGGACTCTTGGGCAGATGCGGGCCGCTGAACAGCAGTTCGATCTGCAGTGGGTCGAGATTGACATTGATAATCCGTTGATAGATAAGAGTATTGCTGAAGCCGAAATCCGCAAGATCACCGGGGTGTCGATTGTTGGAATTATCCGTAGCGGCACCCTTGAGACCAACCCCGATCCCTCTTTTCGGTTTCGGCAGCATGATCTGGTGGCGATTATCGGATCAATCCAGTCCCGGCATAAATTTCACTGTTTTATCAATCCTTTATCGGAAAAGTGCCTTGTCCCGCTGTAAGATGCATATCACCTTTTTCCAGGAACGCCTGGTGCATGAAGAAGGCCTTCTCGATGATATGCGGTTCATGGCCACCGCGCTCCCGGACGGCTCGTTGATAATAGTCCCATAATTGATCACGGTAATCGGGGTGAGCGCATTTTTTGATGACCTGTTCGGCGACCTGGCGTGGGGTTAAGGGACGGGTATCCACCAGGCCGTATTCAGTCACCACCAGATCCACCGAGTGTTCGGAATGGTCGACATGGGTGACCATGGGGACGATGGCCGAAATCAAGCCGCCCTTGGCGGTAGAAGGCGTGACAATAATGGACAATGCGCCGTTGCGCAAATAGTCCCCCGAGCCGCCGATGCCGTTCATCAGCTGGGTGCCCATGACATGGGTTGAGTTAACCTGTCCGTAAATATCGACTTCAACAGCCGTGTTGATAGCAATGACCCCCAGGCGGCGGATAACTTCCGGGGAATTGGAGATTTCCACCGGCCGCAGGACAATTTTTTCCCGGTAGCGATAGATTTCATTCATGAAGCGTTCGCGGGCCTTTTCCGACAGGGTCATGGCCGAGCCGGATGCCGCCCGCACTTTGCCCAGATCGATAAGATCGAGCACGCTGTCCTGGAGGACCTCTGAATAGATATCGATGGGTTGAAAGGTCTGGTCTTCGAGAAAACCGGATAAAACGGCATTGGCCACATCGCCAACCCCGGACTGCCAGGGCAGGGCCGAAGGAAGGCGATTTTTTTTGATCTCATGTCGAACAAAATCGAGAATGAACTCGGCGATTCGGCTGGAAGTGGCATCCGGAGGCGTGAAAATCGGGCAATGATCCCGCTCCGTGCTGAACAGGATGGCCACCACCCGGCTGGGATCCATTTTGATAAAAGGTTTTCCTATCCGATCAGCACTGCGGTAAATGGGAATGGGCATCCGGTATGGTGGATCTTCCGGGATGAAGATGTCGTGAATTCCTTCCAGGTCCGGGGAATTCGATGAAATTTCAATAATTATTTTTTCAGCTTCCTGCACATAGGTGGGTGTGTTGCCAACCGACATGGTCGGGATAAGATGGCCCTGTTCGGTTATCGCGGCGGCCTCGACAACAGCCACGTCACACCGCCCCCATTCCCCGGCCCGCACCTTGGCAGAGAGTTGGGAAAGGTGATCGTCTTTAAATTTTATATTGCCTTCGTTTATTTGTCCCCGCATATATCTGTCACTCATATAGGGTCGGCGCCAGGCGAGCAGATTGGCCCGGGCCAAGGCCCCGTCGACCATATCGCCGGTTGATGCACCGGCGAACAGATTGATCTTGAATTGTTCACCCTGCTCCGCCCGCCGTACCAGCTCCCGGGGGATAAGTTTGGGGTAGCCGGCGGTAAATCCGGAAATAAACAGGTTTGTGCCGTCCTGAATATGGTGGGCGGCCGTGGCCGGATCAGTAATTTTATCCTGCAGGGGTTTATAACGCACCCGGTCAGTCAACATGTCAACGTCTCCTTCCATGAAAAAGGTTCTTCAATAGTATAACTGGGAATTCACCCCGCAAAGAATTTTGGCGGGGTTAGAGAAACAGCAGGAGTGATCAGTCCATAGGGACAAAACCATATCCCTGAGCCTGGTATCCGATCATGGAAACATAGCCGCTGGCCACCCGTTTCACCTGGGGCAGAAAATCTACAGCATCGATATGCTGCAAGCCAGCGGCGATAAGACACTGCTCAATGACGATGTGCTGGCGAGCAAATTTTTCGACCATAACCGCGATCTGTTTTTTCTCAGGCAGATCCATATCGACTACGTAATCGGTACCTTTGGTGAAAAAGTTGCTCGCCTTGCCGCGAATGCCGACGACAAAAGCAGGGGTAACTCCTGCGGCGGCAATTTGGTTATACGTTTTTTCAATAAGCTGCAGCCGGAGCAGGAGGAGTTTTCCATCCCCTACCGTGACATCGAAATAGGCTTTTGTCGCCGTCAATCCTGCCAGCGCACTATTTTTTTCATTCTTTTCCGAGTCGGCATGGCCGAGGCTCATGCAGCAGAGGACTGAAATTATTGTAAAAAGTAGTGTTTTCATATTTTATATACCTTGATGGCATCCGGAGCCGGATTTTATTCAGCAGCCAAGCTCCAGCGGCTTGAGGATTTTCAGGGCCCTTTTTTCCTGCGGTCCAGGCTGATACCACAATTTGATTGTGTCGCGTGGCTTCAGTTCCTCCAGTTTGTAAAAGCCTTCAAAAATGGTGTCCTTGCCGATGGTAAGAACAATGGTCGGTCCCTTCTTCAGCTTGATTGTGACCGTTTGATCGTCAGGAGAGACCGACTGGATTATCCCTTTGGCGAAGTGATAATTTTCTGCGGAAACATCTTCTTCATATTGGGCTCCCATGAGAGGGTAGGCGAGGAATACTATAACAAGAAGAAATAAAAGGCTGCTGGATGTCGGACTGAGGGATCTATGGAGTTTCATATATGACTATTTCTAAAAGGTGAAACTGCTTGTCGTCGTTCGTTGTTGTTTACAATCATTTAAGCATCGAAACTGCTTTTAGCAATAATCCTGAAAAATGGCTGCAACGTTGGTATTCCTGATTAGTGCACTTTTTTAAAAAGATTATAGAGTGCCTTTTGGTCGTGCAGGAAATGTATGCCGATCTTAAAACCGGATTGTGGCAAATGTTCACAGGAATTCATCCAGATTGACCGGGCACCGATTGTTGAAGAATCGCCATCTCCCTTTGATCTGCCAACATGCAGGAGCAAAGTATAGTGCTCGCTGTTCAGGGTTTCGTAAAATACATGCTTGCCGTTGAGCGCCAGTGTCGGCAGGATCAGGCAGGCGCCTCGGGGAGAAAAATTAATGACGGTCGCGGTGAGCAGACCCGGCAGAGGTATGCCGGTATAGATATCCAGCAACCCGACGCTCATAATTAGCTCATGCTCTATCCTGGGAGGTCGAAACAGAAAGGACATCATAATTATTTTTACCAGAGTTGTTTTGCCGTTCATGGGCCTGCCGAAAACACCTTCTAGAGTGTAGGCAATTGCTGCAATATTGTCAAATTATACTGCACTAACAGATGGATAGATCTCCTGGCTAAGACAAAGATACAATGAAATTCATCCGACACAAGTTTTAATACGCGTATAAGGGCAGAAAGGTCTCTCTTTTGCAGGATTTTCTTGCTACTATTATTGCGTAATCCTGAGCGACAAGAATCAGGTTTTCGTGCCAATGGTCTGTTTATTAACATTATTTAACCAGAGGAGATGAAAATGAATTTGACATCGTACCTGAAGTATTTTGCAGTCGCAGCTGTAGTCGTCAGCTTTTTCAGTGTCGGAAATGTCCGGGCTGCCGATGATAAAAACTATCTGCTGGCTACCGCCAGTACCGGTGGTACCTATTATCCAGTAGGTGTCGCCCTGTCCACCCTCACCAAAGTAAAACTGCAGCCTGGGCACAAGATCAGCATGTCGGCGATCAACTCCGCCGGGTCCGGAGAAAACATTAAACTGATGCGCGACAATGAGGTTCAGTTTGCCATTCTGCAGGGTCTGTACGGTTACTATGCCTGGAATGGCAAGGGACCTCTCGTCCAGGACGGCCCACAAAAAGAACTTCGTTCCGTGACCATGCTCTGGCAGAATGTTGAACATTTTACCATCCTTACCGACAAGGCCAAGACTGGTACCATCTCCGATATGGCCGGCCTGAAAGGGGAGCGGATTTCTCTTGGTAAAAAGAATTCGGGTACCCTCGGTTCCAATGAGGTGATTCTCAGCAATCTTGGTATGAATATTGAAAAAGATTATGATCTGGTCTATGTGGGCTACGGACCAAGTGCCGATGCGCTGCAGAACGGACAGATCGCTGCCATGTCTACTCCTGCCGGCGTTCCTGCCAGCGCTGTGACCAGAGCACTGGCTTCAATGGGAGACAAAGCGACCCTGCTCAGTTTTACCGAAGAACAGGTCAAACAGGCCGATGGCGGCCTTGGTCTCTGGACCCCGTATCTCATCCCGGCTACTGCTTATCCCGGTATGAAAAAAGATGTCATGACCATTGCTCAACCGAATTTTCTGGCCGTCAGATCTGATATTGACGAAGAGTCCGTCTATCTTATTACCAAGACCATCTATGAGAATCTCCCTTTCCTGAATGCGATCCATAAGGCGACCAAGGCCATGAGCACGGATAAAGCCCTTGCCGGACTGCCAATGCCTCTGCATCCAGGTGCGGCACGCTATTATAAGGAAATTGGGCTTGTCATACCCGATAATCTTATTGCCAAATAAAATGGCGTCGTAAAAATTACCCAAAGGGCATAGAAATCTTCATATGCGGCGTTGTTGCAATTTTCTATCATTACTAAGTACTTTAGTACGCCGAAATGATAAAAAAATTACGCTTCTCATCTGAAGCTTTTTACTTAGCCATTCTTAATTTGACTTTTTGCTGGTTCATTAAATAAGTGGGTGGTGGCGAAGTTGGAACAAAAGGAAATTTTTCAGAGATATGCGACATCAGGGAGAAAGGAAAAGATCATCTTCGTGCTGGCGGTAGCTGTCTCCCTGCTGCATGTCTACTTCAATATTCTTACCGTTTTGCCAAGCCTCTGGCAGAATGCTTTGCACTATTCGGGGTTTGCCCTGCTCTGCTGTCTCACTTACCCGTTGGGCGGGCAACGCCGCAAGAAGAAATGGCTGCTGGCAGTCGATCTTGTGCTGGGACTCTCTGCCGCGACGGCGGCCATCTATATGATTTCCATGGAAGATGCCATTTATGCTCGGGGCGTCCATCTCTCTTCCGCCGAATGGGTCGCGGGTTCGGTGCTGATTATCTCCGCCCTTGAGTTTACCAGGCGGACAACCGGCTGGGTTATCCCAATTCTAATCGTCGTTGCTCTTACCTATGTCGGCTGGTGGGGAGCACTGCTCAACAATGTGTTCCGGTTCGCCGGACTGAGTACAGAAACCCTGCTCTTTCGCTCCGTCTATGGCGATGACGGGCTGTTTGGCAACATTGCCCTGATTTCGTCCACCTTCGTTTTTATGTTTATCCTTTTCGGGGCGTTTCTGCTTCGATCCGGGGCGGGGGAATTCGTTGTCAATCTGGCCCGGGCGGTTGCCGGAAAAACCGTCGGAGGACCAGGGCTGGTAGCGGTTTTTGCCTCCGGGCTGACTGGAACTATTTCCGGCTCAGCCGTTGCCAACACCGCCTCCACCGGGGTCATAACTATTCCTCTTATGAAAAGGGCCGGTTTTGACGCCAGATTTGCCGCCGGGGTCGAGGCCGCATCTTCCACCGGCGGACAGCTCATGCCGCCGATCATGGGTGCCGGTGCCTTTGTTATGGCCAGCTATACCCAGATTCCTTATACCGTTATCATTACCGCCTCCATCCTGCCGGCTATCCTGTATTTTGCCAGTGTGGCTTTTTATGTGCGGATCGAGGCTAAAAAGTGCAACGTGAGTATGATCGACGATGAGGATGTCAAGCTGCTCGATGTCCTCAAAGAGGGCGGTCTGCCGTTTCTGCTGCCCATTTGTGCCCTGATCGGCATGCTGATCTATGGATTCACCCCGACCTACGCTGCGGGTATTTCCATTCTGGCGGTTATCGGTGCCTCCTGGCTCACACCCAACAAGATGGGCATCCGGGCGATCCTCGAGGCCCTTGCCTTAGGCGCCAGAAATATGATTATGACCGGCATCCTGTTGTGCAGTGTCGGCCTGATGGTCAACGTTATTGCTACCACCGGTATCGGCAACACCTTTTCGCTGATGATAACCCAGTGGGCAAGCGGCAGTCTGCTCATTGCCATTATCCTGATTGCTCTCGCGTCTCTGGTTCTTGGCATGGGTCTGCCGGTGACAGCCGCTTATATCGTGCTGGGCACTCTTTCAGCGCCGGCGCTGTATAATCTGATCGTCGATTCGCAGATCACCGAAATTATCGCCAAAGGACTTCTTTCCGAGGAGGCAAAGGCCATATTCATGCTCGCATTGCCTGAAAAAATTGCTTTGCTCGGTCAGGCAATGCCTCTTGATCAGGCCAGAGCCATCCTTGAGGCAGTTCCTGTCGATCTGATGGGAACTGTACGTGATATGGCGATTACGCCCCATGCCGCCACCTTTGCCCTGCTTTCGGCGCATATGATCATCTTCTGGCTCAGCCAGGACAGTAACGTCACCCCGCCGGTATGTCTTGCCGCCTTCACCGCCGCGGCCATTGCCAAGACCCCGCCGATGCAGACCGGGCTT
>JBBRDD010000216.1:0-7966 GCA_038204235.1 Desulfobulbales bacterium | reverse complement strand
GTTGTGGAACCGGAACTGTTTCAGAGCAGCAGGCGCGTAAGGTGCTGGCGTTGACCAAAGGTGTGTCAGAGAAGATCCGGGCTTTTTATTGTTAACCAGCCGGTAGGCGGGCATGTTTTTATCAGCTGTTTTTTGCTGTTCGGAGGCAGCTTTTTGATCTGCAGTTCTCTTCTGGTTGCAATCGATCTTGAGGGCGCTTTTTCAAAGTAGACCAGTTCGACTGGACGTCGGGTGCGGGTATATCGCGCACCCTTTTTAGCGGAATTGTGTTCTTCCATCCGGCGTATGAGATCGGTAGTGATGCCGGTATAGTAAGAGTTATCTTTACAGCAGACGATATAGACATGCCAGGCTGGTGCAGGCTCACTGCTTATTCTTGGTTCTGCTTCATTCATTGGATTTTAGCTTGGGTATTCGGTATGGTTGAGTGGTTGTAGATTGAGAAAAGGATAAACCTTGCCTTGTCCATCTTGCCAAATTGAATCGCAGATGGTATTCAAGACATTTTCAGTAACTTACAGTTATGAAAAGTCAATTTTCAGGGTATATGAACACATGATAGAGCAAGATGATAGTGAAAACTTTCAGAGACAGGCGCTGACTGAACACCTCAGAGAGCTGCGTTCCTGTCTTATTATTTCGTTGGTCGCCGTATTTATTTGCTTTTGCCTCTCCTACGCCGTCATCCGTCCAATCGGGATATGGTTCTTTAAACCATTGACAGAAGTCCTGCCGAAAGGAACATCACTTATCTTTACCTCCTACCAGGAAGGGTTTTTTTTTATCTAAAGCTCGCGCTGGTCTGTGGAGTATTGCTGGCCTGTCCGGTCATTTTTTCGCAGATTTGGCGTTTTGTCGCACCCGGCCTGTTCAGCCATGAAAAGCGGCTGGTTATACCGTTTTCCCTTCTTTCCAGCTGTTGTTTTATCGGTGGTGCGGCTTTTGGTTATTTTATCGTTTTTCCTCCTGCTTTCAAATTTCTGGTCGGCTATAATAACGAATTTCTAACCTCCATGCCGGCGGTGGGCGAGTATTTTTCGCTGGCAACCAGGCTCCTGCTTGCCTTTGGGGCTATATTTGAGATGCCGATATTCATGGTCTTTCTGGCCAAGATAGGACTGGTCGATGTCGGTTTTCTGAATCGCAACCGTAAATATTCCATCCTTGTCAACTTTATCATTGCCGCTATCCTGACGCCTACACCCGATGTGGTCAATCAGTTGATGATGGCTGTTCCGCTCATGTTCCTTTACGAAATCAGCGTCCTGGCCGTCTGGTTGTTTGGTAAAAAGGGCTTTTCCGGCTTTGGCGATGCCTCACCGCCCCCTGAGAACATATCAGAATAAAAGGATTTCCTAACTGGATTTTTCACCTTGTTTGCATTATTACTTAATGAAGCTTTGAGATAGGTTTTGCTCATATTGTCGATAAAGATAATATTGACACCAAAAGATCAATGGAAAAAACTTGTGGAGGTATTTTATGGGTAAAAATGCAGAGTATGAAAAATTGATTCAGATCGGCAGACCCCCTAATATTACTCAACGTTTTCCTCATTCACAGGCCTTGATCGTCAGTGGTAAGGTGATTGATCAGGCACTGGTGAAAAAGGGCAGGGCCATGACTATTGCGGCCAATGGCCGCAATAGTTTTATTATGCGCGGTGCCCTTATGGCAGCGCAACGTGCCGACGCCGCTCTGCTTATCGAGATCGCCCGCTCTGAGTCGAATTACTGCCCGACCAATTTTTACAATATTGCCCTGCATGTGGATTGTATTTGCAATGAACTGGGAATTACCATTCCGGTGGCAATTCATGCCGATCATTACGGCATAAAAAGTGAAGCGGATATTCCGTTTGCAAAAATGGAAATACCGTCCATGTTTGACGCGGGGATAACCTCGATTGCGGTCGATGCGTCACATATGCCGGACGATAAAAATCTTGTGGCCAACCTCGAACTCAATCCCTGTATTCCCAAGTGGGCCGGTCTTGAGACGGAAGTGGGTGAGATTAAAGGTGACCAGGGGCTTTCCACCGTCGATGATGCTTCGTTTCTGATAAAAGGGCTTAATGCCCATGGTATTTTTGCTGACTGGATTGCCTTAAATAACGGATCGACACATGGATTGGAAGCAAGCGGCCAGGGTATTCAAGTCGAATTGACCGCTAAAATCCATGAGGCCATCAAACGATACGGTGTCTCCGGAGCCCAGCATGGAACTTCTGGAAATAACTCCGATAAATTGCGAGCAATTGCGTCGGGGACGCATACTACCAAGGCCAATGTGGCCACCGCCCTGCAGATGGTTTCGTGGGGGGTGGAAGTCAACGATTACGGTAATGCCCTTCAGGATAGCGACGGGAATTTCATCAAAGTTGCCGGTCAGGGCGTCTCAGAGGAAATGTGGCACCGGATGACCAGATATGCTGCTGACAAAGGCTGGAAGGGCGGCAACTATAAAAACCTTAACCTGCCTTTTGAAAACATGCTCCTGGCCCAGGAGAGGGCTGTTCGCGAGCGAATGGGTAAAGCAGTGGAAGAGTTCGTCTACACTATGCTGACCAGGGTTTTTAACGCCGAGGGTACCGCCACTCTGGCTAAGGAATTGATTTTGCAGGCAGGTTCTTTTGACCTGGGGTCGAAAGGAAAGCAGTTGGAAAATCCAATGGAATGGACGAAAGAACTGATCGTTGAACGGGCCAAATCGCTGGTTGTCGATGCCGGACCTTCAGGCGATTTTGATGATTGAGCTGGATGGCGCCCGTCCTGATCCTTAAAAATTACTTACACTGGAAAAGATGAAAAAAATACTTGTTACCGGGGCTGCCGGGTTTATCGGGGCGCACTTAGCCCAGAGATTGATTGCCGGGGGGGCTGAAGTCGTTGGCTTGGATAATTTAAACGACTATTACGACCCGCAATTAAAAAGAGACCGCATGGCCGCTCTTGCTGAAGGTTCCGGGTTTACCCATGTGAATCTTGATCTTGCCGACAGAAAAGCGGTGGAAAACCTTTTCCAGAAGTCTAATTTTGATGCGGTTGTTAATCTGGCCGCCCAGGCCGGAGTCCGCTATTCGCTGATCAATCCCCACTCTTATGTGGACACCAATATTGTAGGATTTGTTAATATCCTCGAGGGTTGCCGACATTCAGGAGTAAAGCATCTGGTCTATGCCTCCTCGAGTTCTGTCTATGGCGCCAACACCAAAATGCCGTTTTCTGTGCATGATAATGTTGATCATCCGGTGTCTTTGTATGCTGCATCGAAAAAAGCCAATGAATTAATGGCCCATACCTACAGTCATCTCTTCAACCTGCCCACTACCGGGCTGAGGTTTTTTACCGTATATGGGCCTTGGGGAAGACCGGACATGGCTCTCTTCCTGTTTACCAAGGCAATCTTGGAAAACAGACCTATTGATGTTTTTAATAACGGCAAAATGGAACGGGATTTCACTTATATTGACGATATTGTTGAAGGGGTTTGTCGGGTCATCCGGCGGGTACCGGAAAGCTCTCCGGCCTGGAACGGCGATGCTCCAGATCCGGCAACATCCTACTGCCCTTACCGGGTGTATAATATAGGCAACAACAATAAGGAAAAATTGTTACGCTATATCGAAGTCCTGGAGGATTGCCTTGGTCGGAAAGCCGAGAAAAATTTTCTGCCCATGCAGCCGGGTGATGTACCTGCCACGTACGCCAATGTCGACGATCTGGTAAAAGATTTTAATTATAAACCGGCCACAACGCTTGAGTACGGCATCGGCAAATTTGTTGATTGGTATAAAAAGTATTACGAGTAGCTGATTGAAATTTGTTTTATATGTCAAAAAAGGCCGACTTCTGAAAGGGAACCGGCTTTTTTTGTTATGTGTAGGGTGATCCTGCCTTTTTCAAAGGAAGTTAAAAGCAGAGCAATGTTCCGATTAATCAAAACCGCAACTTTTATTTAGGTTTTTTCTGCTTGAGTTGGAGGTGCACAATTCACATTTGATCTAAAAGGCCAGAAATACTCCAAGATGATATTTCGTTTAAAAATTATTCATCCGTAGTGTGATTGACGTACTGATTAACACTCTGGGCAAGACGAAAGTGTCATCATTTTTTTAACTGTATCTCATAAATATCAGTTCTCCTATCCTTTAGATTGGTAACACTCCCAACATTATGAAGTTCTTTCAATAGCTCCAAGTCAACATCGACAACCAATATCATCTCTGTGTTGGGCGTAGATTCTGCTTTAATGCCGTCTGGGGGGAATGCGAAATCACAGGGAGTAAATACAGCTGATTGAGCATATTGAATATCCATATTTTCAACTTGTGGCAGATTCCCCACACATCCTGCAATAGCGACATAACACTCATTTTCAACCGCTCGTGCTTGAGCGCATATTTTTACTCTTGAAAAACAATTCTGAGTGTCAGTCAGGAAAGGAACAAAAAGTATTTTCATCCCATATTTAGCTAGAATTCTCCCCAGTTCTGGAAACTCTATATCATAGCAGATAAGAACGCCTATTTTTCCACAATCGGTATCAATTACCTGCATTTCATCTGAACCTTTTAACCCCCAAACTTTTTTCTCATCTGGAGTAACATGCATTTTTGCGTATTTTTCGACCGAACCATCTCTTTTGCAGACAAAACCGACATTATAGAGATGTCCATCTATAAGTTCAGGCATACTCCCAGTTATTATATTTATATTATAAGCGATTGCTAATCTCGAAAATTCATCTTTAAATTTTGGTGTAAACTTAGCTAATTCCCTGATGGCGTCAGCTTCCCCCAAATGGTTAAATGTAGCCATTAACGGTGCGTTGAAAAACTCTGGAAACAGCGCAAAATCACTCCGGTAGTTGGAGACAGCGTCAACAAAATATTCAGCTTGTTCGAGCACTTCGTCAATATTCTTAAATGGTCTTACCTGCCATTGAATGAGACCCAGCCTAATAACAGTCTTCTGGGACATAGGCTTTTTAGATGGCTTGGAATAATAAATATTATCCCAGGCTAACAATGAAGCATATTCACAACTTTCAACATCACCTTCAAGATAGTTTCTCAGGACTCTTTTTACATAGAAGTCATTTGAAAGTTGAAAATTTAAGACCGGATCGTAAATCTCCCTTGCTCTGACTTTTGATATATATTCTTTTGGAGATAATTCGTTAGAGTGATCTTTATAATTCGGTAACCTACCACCGAACATAATACCTTTAAGATTTAACTCCTCACATAGCTCTTGCCTAAATTCATACAACCTCCTGCCAAGCCTCAAACCTCGATATTTTTCACTAATGAATACATCAATACCATAAAGTGTATCTCCATCATCATCGTGAGTATCAAATGTATAGTCTCCCGTTATTTCTTTATAGGTGTGTGAGTCGTCAAATTTGCTATAATCAACGACTATGCTTAGTGCAAAACCGGCAAGGCTACCATTAATCTTTATTCCAACCTGACCTTTTGGAAATTTATTGAGCAATGCAGAAAATTCTTCATAAGTCCAGCTTGAATCATCTAAATGCCTATATTCATCTTCCATCAATACGACAATATTTGCATGGTCATCTAGAGAGAGGTAGGTAAGTTCAATCTTATCTATGGGATCCATACTTTTCCATTATTAAGTTGTTGTAATAAATATATATTTATTAATTCGAAACCTGATACTCAGGTAGTGTAGTAAGTCTTGGTTTGCAGATTCTATCCGGGTTCTTCAGCTCGGTTGCTTCTGAGACTTTTCTCTCCATTGAGAAAAAATCACTTTGGCCTCTATCCTTAAGCTTTTGTAATCAATTGGCGAGTGATTATCTCGCAAAGAAAAAAAAATGTGCCAGGGTTGAGGTTGCCAATATATATCACTCCCTCGCCAAGGCACCTTAATTTAACCTTGCTACTGTAATAAAATCAGTATGCTGTTACAAAAAATCAGCAACATAAAAAAGGTGGTCCTGACCTTTTTAGTTCGAATGTAGGTTGAACAAGCCTGGAAAGTAAAAGCGTTTTAGTTACGTATACAGCATGATCATCTCGATTCTCTGCATGTGAAATGGATCGATCGTCTGAGAATTTTTGGAAACCCCAATTATCGTATCGACCGTGAACGGGGTAAAACCGGCAGACATGATGCTGCGCATTGGCACAGTTTGCTGAGTCATTGCCGATTAGAGTAAAAGCGTTATTTGGGGCCAAAAAGAACCGCTCGCGTACCGCAGCGCAAAATATTGTTCATGTTTCTGCCATAGCCAACCAGCGTGGTGGCGCTACAGCTGTTTTTTGTTGTCTTAACAAAGGTGCGGTTTGGTACAGCACTTTGAATGTCTGCTGTAGGATTAGATACTTTAAACTCATTTAGAATATAAATGGCTTCGGCGTTTGTATTCCACACTACATCACCTGGTTGCAGTAAAACAGGAGCCGGCTGAGACCAATGGTGCCCATCAAAATATGGCATAGTCAAAACAACAGGGCGGTAATCCTCGTGAAAAACCGAAGTGACACCTGCCTCTGTTTCAATGGTGCGTCGTGCTTGCGATAATTCGCTGATAAAATCTAAGTTATAGTCGGTAGTGGCGCCAAAGCGATTAAAGGCTTTTGCCATTTCCATAAAAGTTCCAAGCAGTAATACATCGCCGACAAAATGTGTTCGCTCATTGGAGAGAATAACGTCATCACCGTAACGTTGATGCACGCGGAAAGCAGAGGGTGATAGACCACCATTTTGATAAAATCGATGAGAATATTCGCTGGATTTAAGCTCATGCCCTCCGAGCAGTTCTTTGGTAACAGCCATAAATTCAATCAAAGACGGAGCATGAAAAGGACGTGTTGCAAAACGGGTTAAACGCTCACCTAACGAATGCATATTCATCTCATGTGGTGTCAGGGTCTGAAACAAAAATCCGTCGCCAAAAATGATTTTGCAGATATCAGCGAAAGGAATCACCTTCTCTTTAGACTTTATGGTGGTGGTGCTGTCATTTTTGAGAAGATCCTCCTCTTTTGCCACAAGCACTGTAAGTGGATCATTTTCACACGGCTGAAAAGCTTGAAGATAATGTGTCATGGTTGCTCCTGCTCGGTTGGTTGGAAATATGCCAATATTGCATAATTATGTAGTCGTAAACAAACTTCTGTTACTCCCATTGAGATTGCGGATAATTCCTTTCACAGCGCTTCCTAGCATGAGCAGAGTTATTCTGTTTGTCAACACTGCATAAGATTCTCAGTACTACACCATTTGTGGTTGTAGAACGAAAGACAGTATTATGTCACAAACGTTTTTAGGGCAGCCGGTGAACAGTTCAGCTCGAGTCAATCTTAGCCTAAAAGTCCGAAGGTAAATAGAAGATAATTTCGGCCGCACTGAGATTTTCTAAAATTATCCTTTGTCATGAGATACACGACCGTCCCTTTTGGTTTCTCTGAAATCTCCATCCGTTTTCTTGCTGCACTTTTAGCATCGGAAGACATACCAATTCTGGTAATTCCCGATGATCCATCAAAACGATAGATAGATAGTTGAATCAAAAACAAATTAAGATAATTGGCAGAAAAGTATAAAAAATATTGATATAGGGCTAGTTTTAAGCTAGCATCAGGTTCAGATACTGAAGAGCAATGGTCGGGCAAGCCCATTATCAGGGCAGCCTGAAAGACACGGCATTGATCACCCCATTGTATTGGTAAAAATTTGTAAATGATAAAGGAGGTCACCCTGGCAGGATGTCTATCTGCGAAAATAGGTGATGTTTCGTAAGAGTTCACTGCAGCGGAAAACATCAATTAAGCGGTATACGCAAAATATAAACCATAAGCACTTAAGGAGTCATCAATGGGATTTGGTACGAACAGGAAAAGTGGATCGGTTATGGTTGTTGGAGCTGGTATTGCTGGTATGCAGGCATCGCTTGACCTGGCAGAATCCGGCTATTACGTTTACCTGGT
>JBBRDD010000215.1:0-7979 GCA_038204235.1 Desulfobulbales bacterium | reverse complement strand
CAGCTTCATGGTATTCTCCTTGATTATGTTTTGCTGGATACAAAACTATACCAAGAAATGCCATGAAGCTCTATGATTTCAGTATTTTAAAATTATGTGCTCACTTTTTTTGTTATTAAACGTCTTTTTGCAAAAGGCTCTCATGGCAACAATACCACAAAAGGAAACAGATGTATTTTAAAGACGTATGGCTTTTGTGGTAGATGTACGTACCCACTGTAAACCCATTCTTAAAGTGCAATTTTCAAAGAATGGACAAAAGGGCATCTGGTATTTTCCAGATACCGGAGCAACATATCCTGGCAAAAGTTTGCCCATCTTTTAGGTTGCCCTTGCCCTGGTGCCGGAAGCGGTTGCCTTTTCATTTGTCGCTGGAGTTGATCCTTTGGTTGGGTTGTATGCTGCCTGCATGATCGGTTTTATCACCTCTCTCTTTGGCGGCAGGCCGGGAATGATTTCCGGAGCCACAGGAGCCCTCGCGGTGGCAACCTGATTATTCAGTCAATAATAGATGCAAACAAGTTTGGACTGGGCGATTTCAAGCTTATTGCAACCAGCGAACCCATCATGCTCTCCGAAATCAAGACGCTGAGTAAAGAAGGTAAATGGGCGGTGTTTCTTGCCTGGTCGCCTCATTATATGAACCAGATCATTGATATAAAGTATCTCACCGGTTCCACGGCAGAAACCTTCGGTGCAAATGACGGTACCGCCACTGTCTACACCAATATCCACAAGGGATTCGACAAAAAAATGCCGAATGTCGGTCATTTTCTCAAGAATTTCACCTTCCCGATCTCCATGATTAACGAGATTTCACTCATGCTGCAGGAAAACAAACAGCTTACCCGCGGGGAAGCCGGTGTGGCCTATCTCAAGAAGCACCCGGAAAAAATAATTCCATTTTTTAGTCATCTCAATAGCCTGATGGTGCTGCCAGCATCGCCGGGCTATTGCCCGAAGAGTCAGACCAAGCCAATGTCATAAAAAACATTAAGTATATAGTTAACAAACAGTTCGATATCGCTCTTAGAAGGCTCTTTGGGGAAAGCGTTAAGCGTGCCCCCAATACCAATGACCCGCGCGATTAACCGTAAGCGATTAAAGAAACCTATCTTTTTGTAACAGCCAAGTTTTATCCTTTGCTTTTCCTGCATCTCCCCTAGAACCGTCTCAGGCATGCTAGATGCTCTTTATTGGTCTCCAAAAGGGGGCAAAATCCGGCATGAAAGCGGATTCGAATTTTGGCCAGATCTTCAAATTAAATCTGACGCACTAGCCGGGTCTTTGTATAGTATAAAAACAAAAACAAGCGGCTCCCAGGGGGTACCAACGCAAGTACATTCAGAGAATGGGCAAACAATTTAACATTCTCGAATATAAAGGTAAATTACTTGAGTTTAATCCCTCAGAGGGCATCAAAAACAATGAACTTGAAATGCTATTGCATACATAAAGGAATCCAAATGAACAAAGCTGTTTTGGTTATTGATGTTCAACAAGGGCTGTGCGAGGGACCTGACGCAGCGTTTGACTGTGCTGGAATAATTACCAGGATTAACCAGGTCACAGGTCATGCGCGAAAAGTCAGAGCCCCGGTAATCTTCGTGCAACACGAATCAGCCTCTGGTATTCTTCTGTATGGATCAGAGGCATGGCAATTGGCCGATGGTCTTGAAGTCGAGCCTTCTGATCTCTTCATCCGAAAAACCACACCTGACTCTTTCCTGCGCACTGGCCTGCAGCTTTTGCTAAAAAAACACCGCGTAGAGGGCTTGGTAATCTGCGGTATGCATACCGAGTTCTGCGTTGACACAACCACAAGAAAAGCGCTTGCGCTGGGGTTCCCTGTTATACTGGTCTCCGACGCGCATACATCAGCAGGAAACATCACGCTGTCTCCTCAGCAAGTGATTGCCCACCATAACGTTACGCTCACAAACATTTCGAGCTTTGGACCACGGGTTACCGCAGTTCCAAGCAGCGAAGTAAATCTTTTAGCTTAACAACACCCTCTTTCAATAAAATTTACGTGTTGGAATTCAGGCTTCGACCAGTTTAAAAAGGTCTTCTCTGGTGAGGGAAAAACAATAATAGACACTTACGCAGCCTGGCTGTTGAACTTCACATTAGGTGGTAAATAGAGCGATGAGTACTATAAAGACCGGAATTTACAAACATTACAAAAATAAGAATTATAAAGTTATTTGCGAAGCGACGCACTCTGAAAGCGAGGAGAAGGTTGTTGTCTACCAATGTTTGTATGGGGACAACAGCATCTGGGTGCGGCCTAAAGAAATGTTCCTTGAACTCGTTGAAGTGGATGGGAAAAAAATACCAAGGTTTACATATGTTTCTGCTGCCGAATAATCAGAACCAGCTCAACGATAAAGACCAGAAACTGATATCAGCGAGTCAATACCTTTACCCTGTATGCACCGCTGGCATACCACCAATAAGGAAAATTCGATGAAAAATAAGCCAGGCATATTGTTCTTGTCGCATGGCGCAGGACCAATGCCGCTTCTTGGCGATGAAGGGCACAAAGAGATGGTTGATTGTCTGCAGGAAATCGCCGCTAAAATTGATAAACCATCAGCCGTCATTGTAATAAGTGCGCATTGGGAAGAAAACATCCCAACCATAACTTCGGGAGTAAGTCCGGCGCTTATCTACGATTATTATGGATTTCCTGAAGAAGCCTACACCATTGAATACCCCTGCCCGGGGGAACCATTGCTGGCTGATCGGATCTGCAAGGTACTTAAAAATGCCGGCATTGCAGCTCAGCTTGATGCGCAGCGAGGTTTTGATCACGGCCTGTTTGTTCCGCTCAAAATAATGTATCCGGATGCTGATATTCCGTGCGTGCAGTTGTCCCTTGTCAACAATCTCAATTCTGCTGAGCACCTACAAATAGGTCGCGCTCTTCAGGATCTGGAGTATGAGAATGTACTGGTCATTGGCTCGGGTTTCTCCTTTCACAATATGCACGCTTTTTCTGCACCGGAGACGAAAGAAACGAAGGCGATGAATGTAACTTTTGAGAACTGGTTATTGGAGACCTGTTGCAATACGGAATTAAACGAAAAGGAAAGGGCGCAAAGACTTATCCAGTGGACAAAAGCCCCTGCTGCACGCTTTTGTCACCCAAGAGAAGAGCATTTGCTGCCATTGCATGTCTGTTATGGTCTTGCACAAACGAGTTGTTCGGAATGTTTTGAGTTGCGCATTCTTAACAAGAAATCGAGCATGTACCTCTGGTCAACAGAATGCTGATATAACGGGAACTGTCAACGTTGAAATTGCGACCATTCCTGTTGCCGGCTGTTTAAGGAAGACTTTATATTTTACGGCAAATGATGAGTTTGCTTTTGCCTGAAGGAGTGTGGGATAAAGTGACGTCAGGAAATATTTTCGTGAATGGGGCGATACCTTGTCTTACGAACTCCCGGGCGTCAGTTGGACCCATCATCAGCATCCTGATGTAAAATAAAACTTTCACAACAAGATGCCGCGGGACTTCATGCTCCATAATCAAAACCTGGCCATCGGGCTTCAGCACTCGTTTCATTTCCTGGAGTGCATCGGTTCGTACCTGACCTTTCAGTTCGTATAAGGCATGGGAGCAGCAAACAATATCAAAACAGTCATCGACAAATGACAGATATGCCGCATCACCATTAACAAGATGTATGGTATTGGCCGCATCCTTCTCATTTGCTTTCTGCAGCATACCAGCCGAAAAGTCATAACCAATAGCCAGAGCATCAGGAAATTTTTCCGCAAAGGAAAGAATGACCGATCCGGTACCACAACAGATATCCAATACTCTGACCTGGCTTGTCTCGGGTATTCGGGCCGAATCAACAAGAAAGCGGCGTGTCTCGTCTCTGTTGTGACCGGAATGTATTTGTATGAAAAAATCATAAAAATACGAAAAAACATTATAAAATTTCTGTCGACCAGTTCGTATTTTTGACATGGTGGAGACCTCTTTTAATGGCTCAATTTTTCTATGCTGACAACGTCTTATTTTGAGCATATGTCCTTTTCGGTATTACTGTTATCTAAACCGGGTATGGAAGTCAAGTTGTAAACGTTCGCCCGCACCGAAGCGCTGTTTTGTCTTCGGCACCGGGAATTGTTGGCGGTCCTGAGCGCAAGCTGGCTTTCCTGGTGGTCCGGTAAACGGCTCCGTCAAGGGAAAGCATCAACCAGCAATGATGCATTGGGCGGGAAAGAGAGGCGTAGCATTTTTCAACCTGAGAGGTCTGCATGGAATCCTCGGAAAAAACAGCCTGGTTATCGATTTTGACCAACCTGCTGCTGGTCGGGATAAAAACAGCTGTTGCCTTGATTTCGGGGAGTGTTGCCGTTGTCGCAGATGCTATTCACTCCTTGTCTGATGTGCTCTCCTCGTCCATTATCCTGATCGGTATAAAAATTTCAGCCCGTCCCGCCCGTGGCTTTCCTTATGGGCTTTACAAAGTGGAAAACCTGGTTGCAATAGTGACCTCTGTGTTAATTTTTTTTGCTGGCTATGAAATTATTAAGGCCGTATTTGTTGGCCATGGCAGATCTCTTCCGACGCAAATTCCTTTGGCCGCTGGAGGCATTGGGGCAACCATTGTCATTAGCTGGCTGTTCTCCCGGTATGAGCTTAAAAAGGGGCAGGAAACCGGATCCCCGAGTTTGATAGCAGAGATGCCCGGCATATCTGGACCGATATGCTCTCCTCAGCGGTTATCTTTCTGGCGCTTTTGGGCAGTGCCATTGGATTTGCTGTAGACAGATACGCTGCGGTAATAGTTGTCCTGTTTATTGCTCGATCCGCCATTCGCATTTTCCTTGATTCCATCCGGGTTCTTCTCGACGCCTCTCTTGATTACAACAGCCTGACTCGCATTCGTGAAATCGTCCTTGCTGATTCTCGGGTAGCAAAAATCAATACTCTTTGGGCTAGAAATGCCGGCCGCTATATATTTGTCGAACTGGATCTCACACTCAGGGTAACAGAATTAGAGGAAGGACACCGTTTATCTGAAGAGATCGAAAATCGGGTAAAGATGGAAATTGCCCAGGTAGATCGTGTGTTGATCCATTTTCAACCCCAACCACGGGAGATCGTCATCGTCGGAATCCCTCTCGCCGATGACGGGGTGACCATCTCCGTCCATTTTGGTGAGGCACCTTTGTTTCGCCTTCTCAGGTTGCAGCGTACAGAAGGTAAAATTATTGAAGATACCGTCCTCAAGAACCCCTACCTGCACGAAGAGAAAGCTAAAGGCATAAAAGTTGCCCAATGGCTGCTTGCAAAGGGAATGGATATTTTGATTTCAAACCATGACCAAGCCGGCAAAGGGCCTGGCTTTGTCCTGGGTAATGCCGGAGTTGAGATGCTTCTCACCAGGGAAACCAATGCTGCAAAAGCCCTGAATGCCCTCTTGAACGTACAGGGAAATGCTTCGCAACAAGGAGTGGCGGCATCAAGAAAGAGAATTGATGGATCCATCGATTGCAATGTATTGTGCAAAGGCTGGTTTTCGATCGCGTTATATGTTGAATATATAAAAATTTGCAGATTCAAAATGAGAAATTTTGTAACTGAGGGGCAAAAGAATAAAGTTTTGTTCTGTCGCAAATGCCGAAGCTTCTCGCAGCGTGGCTTCCGAGCTGATATCTTTCATCATTTTGACCGTATCCTCTGTTTTGTAGGGGGATTTTGATATGGCATAGATCATGCAAAAATGAGAGAGGACAGCTCTATCAGATACATTCACCCCCTCAAAGAGGAGTTGAACCGCAACAGCCCTGAAGGGTACGACAAAGATCCAATCAAGCAAAATAAAGGAGTTACCCATGGAAATCAAAGAAGAATTTACCAGGTTAGTCGAAAAACTGCGGATGGAACGGGATGAGATAAAATTAAAGATCCACCTTGCTTCCATGGATGCTAAGCAAGAGTTTGAAGCGGCGGAAAAACAATGGGGTCATTTAAAGATTAAGGCCTCTGAAATAGCGGATGGTGCTGTGGAAACTTCAGAGGAATTAATCGGCAAGTCGAAAATTGTGGGTGAAGAGCTGAAAGAAACCTACAAGCGCATTTCCAAACGCCTTTCGGAATAAGGGGTGGCGGATGCTCCAAAGAGTAAAGGGTGTCTACCTACTGGTGGGAAAATGAATGGTTGGTGGTGGACCGCATTGTGAGGCGACGCTGATGCCTCGGGATAGTTGTCCTGTCTGGCTGTGCAATTGAGGTGATTCTATAACCGGGAGGAGCAGATTATGAAGTGGAAGCAGTTTTTTACCCCTGTGGCTTCTATCAACTGGGAAGAAGCAAATAAGCTGGTTGATGAACACGCTGGCGAGGTGGTCTTTCTTGATGTCCGTCAGCCGGGGGAATATGAAGGCGGCCATCTCCCTGGTGCGAAATTACTGCCACTCGGCGATCTCGATAATCGCCTGGGAGAACTCGACAGGGATAAACATATTGTCATCTATTGAGCCATTGGCGGACGCAGCCGGGTTGCTGCGCAAATGCTTTCCGGGAAGGGATTCAGTAAGATATATAATCTCTCAGGCGGGATTAAAGCCTGGGAAAAAGAGGTTGCCGTGGGGCCTGAGGATACCGGCCTGCACCTGTTTTCCGGGGAGGCGAGTGCCGAGGAAGTTATTGTCACCGGATTTGGTCTGGAAATGGGCTTGCGAGATTTCTATCTGTCAATGCAGTCAAATGTTTCCCGGGATGCGGCAAAGAGCCTTTTTGGTAAACTTGCTGCCATTGAACTCAATCATGAGGAGCGACTGGTCGACCTCTATAAGGAAGTCACCGGCAACGCCCTTACTCTTCAGGAATTTGCCAAAAAAATCGCCGAACCGAACATGGAAGGTGGCTTGACTACCGAAGAGTATCTTCAGCGTTATAAGATAGATAAGGAATCGGAACTTGAGATCCTTTCTCTCGCGATGGCGATTGAAGCACAGGCTCTTGATCTCTATTCGCGAGCGGCGGAAAAAAGCAAAGATGACGCAACCCGCCAGGTTTTGCAACAGATTGCTGCTGATGAGCGCAGCCATATTGCCAGGCTGGCCAGTTTTTTGGATGAACTACAGGTAATGATATGAAAAAACACCTTCTTCTAGAGGGTGGGGCCGGAATACTTTTTCCAGTAAAAACCTCACTAAAGAATTCTGGCCTCCTGTGAACAGAGAGTGCGAATCTGGTACAATAAGACGTACTTTTCCAGCGTTAGGAGGAATCAACTCATCAAGGAGGATGTGTCATGGTCAAATACAATAAGGTGTTACTCCCTGTCGACGGTTCTGTGAGTTCCAGAAGGGCCATGGACAATGCCGTCAGCCTGTCCAAAATCATGAACCTGGATATCTTGCTTCTCTATGTTACCGGCGCAATCCCTGCGGTTATCACCGGTACGCCACGGCAGGAAGCTGAAAAATCACAGAAAGAAGAAGCAGATGTGGTGCTTGCTCCATTCCAGGCATTCCTCAACGAGAACAAGGTGACTTTTAATGTTATGGTTGTCCCGGCCTTCAGGGTCTGGAACCGGATTTGTAAAGTCGCGGAAGAAGAAAAATGTGACATGATCATCATGGGTTCCCGCGGGCTTGGCGACTGGGAAGGTGCGATGGTTGGCAGTGTTACCCATAAAGTGCTGGCCCATTGCGCGGTTCCGGTGCTCGTCGTGCGGTGATTTCCGGACCTCTCTACAACCGTTAAAGAGAGCATTGACAAATAACATCCTGGCCAGGCTTTCCGCAAGGACAGTGGAAACAGTCCCGCAACCGGTGCGATTACCGCTTGGCAGACCACTATCCCATAAAGGAAAATGTATCGTATTGTGATTTGACATTAATGGTGGTCAAGCCTAGCGTAGTGAATGAACCTGGTACCTTTTGGACGTTCTGTCTAACAGGGTAACCTTTCGTAATGCCGCATTGTTTCTTCCTCGGGGGAT
>JBBRDD010000214.1:0-8032 GCA_038204235.1 Desulfobulbales bacterium | reverse complement strand
TGCCTGATGCAGTTGACAGCAATTCCAACAAATGGTAGATACACAGCACGTGTCGGGATGTAGCGCAGTTTGGTAGCGCACTTGTCTGGGGGACAAGGGGCCGGAGGTTCAAATCCTCTCATCCCGACCATTAATTTCAAGCACTTACAGTTTTCACTGTAGGTGCTTTTTTAGTTTTGGGTGCAATTTGGGTGCAATAAACACATTGGGTGCATTCATATTTTTTTTATTTATTCCCCCAAGGATATTCACATTCTGTTGTGAAAGATCTTGTTAAGCATTTTGTCACTCCCTTCCCCCTAGTCAAAGAACCACCACAGCGTCTTCAGGAAGTTATCAGGGCAATGTTAATAGTCATGTGTTCACTCTCCGTCCTGTAGGGTTATCGACATGCCCCCTAATCCAGAAACATCTGCCACAAAAATTCATAAAAAGGTCATTGATTGGCCTATGGTCTTTTTCAGAAAAAAAGAATTGCAAAAGATGCTAACTTTAGCGGGTCTTATTATTCGAGTTGAGGATGGCAGTGTTGAACATTACGTTAGGTACCATGGTATGCTAGTTAAGGCCTGGAAACTTGACTGGGACGCGTTTCGGAAGCGCTGCAAAGGGGATTACTAACCCAATTAACAATTAAAGACCAAGGGATTCCGGAATAACTAATGATATCAACTGACGATCTGCTAGCGTTGGGGATAATCAAAATATATAAATTAGCTACTGCACGGATCAATATCCATTTTAAAGTTATTCCATCCCCCCTGGTGACGTTTACACCCTGATGCTACGACAGGTAAACAGCAGTACGCTGAAAAGAGCTGTGAGGGACAAAAATACAGAATGAGCCTATGAAGCATATTCCACTTAAATTGGCCACATGGAGGCCATCTGCCAGAGATTAAAAAGGTATGGTCAGGCATATGGACAACCAAGCCACAGCAGTACCGACAGATAAACAGAAGTTTCGGCGATAAACGACAAAATACGCAGCGAACCCTTGCAGAATAAGGATTTAGCCCGCTGGTCCCTGTAAGACCCCACTCTCCTCGATATGGAAGCTGAAGACTGATAGGACTTCACCCTGGGTCTTACTCGGAGTTTCGATCCGGCTCATATAGACACACGGACTACCTTTATATACACTCAAGACATAGTGCAAGTGGCGCATGTCGTCCATGATCTACTCGACTGAACGTTTTCGTCCAGCGGCCTCCATCTTCAATTCAATCCGACGCAAATAGGTCATGGCGACAACACAGGTGAAAAGATGACACCTGATTTTGCTGTCCGTCCAATGCCGAACTGGGCTTGTTCCAACCAGATCTTCCTCAAAAGCTCATCGACACTGCCATTGAATAACTGTTTCCCCCAGCCGATACCACGCAACAGTGCAGGCTTGTTTCCTGATTTCGCATTCATACGACTGAAGAGAAACGTATGTTCAAAGCTCATTGCAATATGGGTTAGCAGTCAGCATCCTCAATTTTACATTCAGATCAGAAATCAGCATAACTGATAACCCCTTTTCACCCAATAATGCCAATCTTCGACAGCTTCCTTTGTTTTTTCTGACACTGCACTGACAGGCATGAGTTGGGACAGCGGAACGGCAAGATCATTCTTTCCCAACCGAATAGTAACAAACATTTCTTTTTCGCATTCAGCTTCATCTGCCATTCCAACGACAACAACTTTATCTTGAGCCTTCAAGGGTGAGATGGACCGTCTTTCACAATGGGAAGTCCCCCACCCTACTCTTTACCCTTGGATTGCCTGAGGTTCTCTGGGCCACGTAGATAGGAAATTACCACTCCAACCAGAGCAACCGCCACACTGCCGAACATGGCTGTATGGAAGGCTGTCATGAAAATCGACTCCATGCTCGGCTGATATAGCTTCAAGGGAATACCGTTGCTTAACCCTTGAAATGTACCGTTAAAGACTGCACCGCTCACAGCCACTCCTAATACCATTCCCATAGTTCTCGCCATAGCCACTGTGGCGCTGGCGATCGCCCTCCGGTGTGGCGGGACACTACTCATGGCCGCGGCGCTGTTAGGTGGGATAAAACAGCCATACCGACACCGGCCAAGGCCAGTCGCCAGACTATATCGAGAGCGGAAGCCTCTGCAGGCAGCAAGGTCAACAGATACATAGAGTTGGCTACAATACCTGTTCCACAGGTACAGAGCAGCCGGGAACCGATGCGATCTGACAATGTTCCGGAGATGGGTGAGACAACAAAAAGAAAGACGAAAAGAGTGGCCATCACATAACCGGCGTGATCTATGGCAAAACCTCCTGGCCCGACAAGATAGAACGGCATCAAAAAAACCAGACTGAAGAGACTGGCAAAGAGGATGATCGCCGCCAAAATCGGCAGATTGAAAAGACGAATGCGGAAAAGTTCGCTGTCCAGGATTGGGTGGACCGTCAGACGTTCAACCAGGATCAGGCCAACGATACTTGTCAAGAAAAGACCGACGAGCAGCAAAATCGGAGGGGAGAGATACCCCCATTCGTAGGCGTGGGTAATCACCAGCAGAAGCGATCCCAGGCATAGGGCGAGCACGATTGCGCCAAGCCAGTCAAATGTTTCCTGCCGCACGGTATCTGCCTGACTACCTTTGAGGATCGAATGTACCAGAACAGCGGTAATCAGGCCGATGGGAATATTGATCAGAAAGATGACACGCCACGAGAAATAATGGAGCAGCAATCCTCCGATAACAGGACCGGAAGTCAAACCAAAGGCCACTACTGAACCAATCAAGCCAAGAGCACGGCCTCGTTCTGCTGGTGGAAATGCATCAACGATCAGAGCCGGGGTACAGGCCATGATCATGGCCGCCCCAAATCCCTGAGCAAAACAAGAACCAATCAACCAGAAGATATTGATGGCCAGACCGCAGAAAATCTAGCCGACGGAAAAGGCTACCAGCCCCAGGCTATAAATCCGGCGACGCCCATGGATATCGCTCAATCGGCCGAAACTGAGGATTAACGAGGTTACCACCAGTAAGTAGATCATCACTACCCACTGCCCTGAGGCAACCGACACCTGCATCTCCTTCATGATGGTCGGCACCGCAATATTGACTATGGATCCGTCCAGAGTGGCCATGAAAATACCTATGGCCACCAAAAAAAATACCTGCCAACGGCCGGGAGTTTTGTCTGTTGACTGAATTGACTCTTTGTTAAAATGTTGCATAACTTTACACACCGATCGGTTATGTCTGACCGTAAAATATTATTCTTTTGCCTGATACGACAACCGCACTACAAGTAAGAATCGGATTTTACAGATTATATAATTGTTATGTCGAATAGTTAGTGGTAACTATTCATGCAACCATCTGATGTTGATTCAGACAATGTACTACCGTTTGGCGCTCCCTTATGTCTAATTTTATGAAAGGAGAAAAAGAGCGAGTCAAGCTTTAGGGGAAATATGTTGACTCTTATTATAAACACTTAAGCTCTCATTCGTATATCCCCCAGGGGAGATTTATACGATGCCACTGTTCGCTAAATCACATTATTGTAAATTCCGGCAATGGAAAACCTCACACACATTGAGAAGCAAAAATTAGAACGCGAGCTAGGCATGGGGACCGGTTATGTACTTGACTTCTCTAACCGCACATTCGAGGAGTTCTTTCGCGAAGTTGTCGGTATTCAAATCTATGATTCTCGTTATGATTACGGATCGGGTTCTAAAGCCAATAGAATGCGAGCGTTCTGGCGAGTTGCTACAGATGAGCAACTTATACGACTCTTTAAAGGTCTCATTGAAGGGTGGGAAATATATTCGAATACTCCAATCTCTGATACATCGCAGGATTTGATACAGAGTATTTTAGCTAACCTTGGGGCCGGCCCAAGTAATCCTTCTCAAAAAAATAATTGCGATATAAGCCAATTAAGTATCGAAGTGTCGAAGTGTCGAAACGGCTAACTTCCAGATTGATCGAAGTCACGTCATTTTCACCTCAAAAACGTGGATATGAATTTGAGAAGTTTCTTAAGGAATTATTTGACGCATACGATCTCCTACCGAGAGCATCATTCCGTTTGATCGGTGAACAAATCGACGGTAGTTTTGTCGTTCATAACGACACTTATCTGCTTGAAGCTAAGTGGCAGAATTTTCCTACGGGTGTTGCAGACCTACATACTTTTGAGGGAAAGCTGGGAGAAAAGGCAGCATGGTCACGTGGTTTGTTCGTTAGTAGTAGTGGGTTTTCAGGCGAAGGACTTCAATCTTTCGGAAGGGGAAAACGTACCATATGCATGGATGGCCTCGACATCTCTGAAATGCTTAGGGCAAGGCTATCATTTATCGAGGTCATTGAAGCCAAGGTGAGGAGAGCTGCTGAAACAGGATGCCCTTTTGCTTCAGTTCGTGATCTCCTTGTTTAAAATTTCAAAAAAAGATCAATTCGGATGGCCTACTGACTGACGATTCTTCGACGCTTTACGAAAGTTCATGCATCTATAAGCCTGGAAAAACAGATTGGAAATATCTTGACTTTCGGAAAGCAGCTTTTTTGAACCAGAGACCAAAATCTTTTAGCAGCATTTGTTATGTATTTGGTGGGGATACCTTATCCAGGAGAAGGAAAAATCTACGAGGTGTGCTATCAAACCGAGGAGTGCCAATGGACATCTACTCTTGTTGAAATGTTAATCGAGGGTATGTTTATGCAAACGACGCTAAAGTTAGTACAGGCTTTTACACAGCTCCTCTAAAAAGGCTCTTAACCGATTTTCGACATCCCTAGCTTAACCAATTCAGGACCGGATAGTTAGGGTGTTTCAATTCCTTTGGAGCCACTAATCTTACGTTCGAGAAATCAACTCTTTGGAAGCAGTATAAACCACCAGAAGCGGAAAAGGCGTGGGGGAATTCTGCCAACGATGGAGGTACAAGCGAAATAAGTCGATAGTGACTCTGGCCCTTCCCGTTTTCAAGGGGTTATGGATTCTTTTATCATTTGTTTTAACTCACCGTGCTTTACTGGAACAGTGTCATCCGATACGATTTATAGACAGATACAGGCTTATCTCATATACTTCTATTATTACTGTATAAGCCGACGGAACCCACATCGTGATGAAAAATAATTGTGGTAGAAGAATAACGTAGTAGTGGAGGCAGGCTCATGGAAACAGATCTTTTTCTCAATTTGAGAAAGTTTCTCGCACCGGAAATTGTCTACGGGGAAGGTTGCTTGGAGCTTGCTGGTCGTCATGCCCGGAATATGGGGGCATCGAGGATTCTTGTTGTCTCTGATCCTGGGGTGGAAGAAAGCGGATGGACACCACGGGTGAAAGCCAGTCTGCGAGGTGCTGGCCTTGCCTACACAACTTTCACTGATATCTCTCCCAATCCCAAAGACCACGAAGTAATGGCCGGTGCCGAACACTATCTTCGCGAGGGCTGTGATCTTATTGTCGCAGTCGGCGGCGGCAGCCCGATGGATTGTGCCAAAGGGATCGGGGTGGTGGTCACCAATGATGGGTTTATTACAGAGTTTGAAGGGGTGGACGAAATCCCCAACCCAGTGCCGCCACTCATCTTTATTCCCACTACAGCCGGAACTTCGGCGGATGTTTCTCAGTTTGCCATCATCACCGATACCAGGCGGAATCTGAAGATCGCCATCATCAGCAAAATGGTGATCCCAGACATTGCCCTTGTCGACCCGAAAACAACGGTGAGTATGTCGCCCGAGCTGACCGCTGCCACGGGCATGGATGCCCTTTGTCATGCCTTTGAGGCCTATGTATCAACCGCCTCATCGCCGCTCACTGATATGGCCGCCCGTTCGGCTGCAGATCTGGTTTTTAAAAATCTATTTGGGGCCTACCTTGAACCTGAAAACATGGTGTATCGCAATAACATGATGATGGCCAGTCTCATGGCCGGTCTTGCCTTTTCAAACGCAAGTCTTGGCCTCGTTCATGCAATGGCGCACAGTCTCGGCGGTACCATGGGCCTGGCCCACGGTGATTGCAACGCCATTTTGCTGGAAAAAGTGATACAATACAATTATCCTTGCGTTATGGAGAAATATGAACAACTGATAAAATATTGCGGTCTGGAAATCTCGGTGGATAAGTCTTCTGCACGAGCAGAAAGGATCGCTGAACCGGTCAGCATATTACGTAAACAGCTTGGTATCACCCAACGACTGAGAGATATGGGAGTATCTCTTGCTGACCTCCCCCGGCTGGCGGGATTTGCCTTTAAAGATCCGTGCCTGGCAACGAATCCACGGGAAGCGACAGTCGGTGAAATTGAAAATATTTATCAACAGATTTACACCTGACCTACATCTATGGCAGATTCAGAAAAAGACGCCCATTACATCTCCGCACGGGAAAAGTTTCTCGGGTTGAGCCTCGAATCGACCCGTAAGAGCTATTATCCACAACTGCAGCAACAGCTTGAAGCAGCTAAGGAAAATGAACGGAGATTGCAGCTACTGATTGACAATCTTCCGGCTCGGATTTCCTACGTCAATAATGAAGAACGCTATGTGATCGTTAACCTTGAATATGAAAATGTTTTTCATATTCCTTGCCGACAGATTATCGGACAAAAGGTGGCAGTGCTTATTGGTGAGGAGAATTATTTCCGGCTGAAAGGATTCATCCAAAATGCTCTTTCAGGCAAAAGAGTGCAGTTTGAATGCGAGTTCACTGTTGCCGGGGGTGAACGTCAATGGCATGATTTCAGCTTTGTGCCAGTGACCAGAAGCACGGGGGAGGTGGACGGCTTTTATGTTATGGCCCGCGATCGGACGAGGAATAAAAGGGCTGAAGAAGAACGAATAAAGCTAGAGGAAACACTCCGCGTTGCGCAGAGACTCAATTCCCTTGGGACCTTGGCAGGCGGTATTGCTCATGATTTCAATAATATTTTGATGGGAATCCAGGGGCGGACATCATTGATGTCGGTTAATTTGGTTGCTTTTCATCCGCTAATGGAACATGTTTTGGCGATAGAAGAGTACATTCGTAGCGCAACGAATCTTACAAAGCAACTACTCGGTTTTGCCCGTGGTGGAAAGTATGAGGTGAAGCCAACCGACCTAAACGCGCTGTTGCTTGATAGTGCAAAGATGTTCAGCCGCACCAAAAAGGAACTGCGTGTCCACCAAAAGCTTTGCGACTTCGCCATTGTTGCCGATGTTGACCGGATGCAAATTGATCAGGTTCTGCTTAATATCTATGTTAATGCCTCGCAAGCCATGCCTGAGGGAGGTGATCTCTATCTCGAAACCAATATGACAATTATCGATGATGGCTTACATAACTTTTATGAGATCCCTCCAGGTAAATACGCCAGGCTTTCCATAACCGATACCGGAGTTGGCATGACGGAAGATATCCGTCAACGAGTTTTTGATCCATTTTTTACTACTAAAGAGAAACAGCGCGGTACCGGGCTTGGCCTGGCATCGGCTCATGGCATCATCAAAAACCATAATGGTGTAATTACCGTCTATAGTGAACCGGGGAAAGGGGCCACTTTTAACATTTATCTACCTTTGTCCGACAAAGAAGTTTTGCAAGAGGTGCCGGTTGCTGAACAATTACAAAAGGGGTGGGAGACCATCCTGTTAGTCGATGATGAAGAGATCATCCGTGAGGTGGGCAAGGCCATGCTGGAAACTCTTGGCTATAAGGTTGTTGTCGGCGCAAGCGGTGGCGAGGCGCTGGCAACCATCAAAGCGATGGGAGCGGCAATTGATCTGGTGCTCCTCGACCTTGTCATGCCCGGAATGGATGGCGGAAAAACCTTTGACAGCATACGAGAGCTGCAACCGGATATGACAGTTATCCTTTCAAGCGGCTACAGCATCAATGGGCAGGCCGATGACATAATGAAAAGAGGATGCAACGGTTTTATACAGAAACCGTTTAATCTTGCTGAGCTTTCAGCGAAGATACGAAAGGTACTGGATAAGAGTGG
Source organism: Desulfobulbales bacterium (assembly GCA_038204235.1). Classification (GTDB taxonomy): domain Bacteria; phylum Desulfobacterota; class Desulfobulbia; order Desulfobulbales; family Desulfocapsaceae; genus Desulforhopalus_A. Next base: position 45 of record JBBRDD010000214.1, on the reverse strand, counting down.
CTATCTCTCTTCTAATGAAAGCGGGACCAAGTTGATACCGTAATA
>JBBRDD010000213.1:0-8043 GCA_038204235.1 Desulfobulbales bacterium | reverse complement strand
GAGGAAATCTCGGACGACCTGTACGATATGGTGCGGGCGGTCAGGGACCGGGGGATTATTGTTGATGTCTTCACCCGGGAACGAGGCTTTATATATCAACAGGACACTTCAGGATCCAATATAGATGTCAATATTATCGATCTTGCCGCAATCGAGGAGAAGGATATTCATCCTTCCTTGAAAATGAATGTTCCTTTGATTAAGAAGATTCAACCTGTATTATTGGTGATTGATTATGCTTTTGGTACCCAGGCTTTTGATGTTATGGATGAATTACTGCGGCCTTTTCGACGTAACGGCGATGAAGGGGCATTACATATCAAATCAATCTCCATAATGGGTAAAGCCGGGGTATTACCGGGAAAAAAAGGCGATGTCATGCTGGCCACGGCCCATGTGATAGAGGGAACTGGTGACAACTATATCGTCAATAATGATCTCCAGGCCTCCGATTTTAATGAAAGTGTCCAAGTCTATACCGGACCGATGGTCACTGTACTCGGCACATCGCTGCAAAACCGTGACGTACTCGAGCGGTTTCATTCGTCGAGCTGGCGGGCGGTCGGCCTGGAGATGGAAGGCGGGCATTATCAGCGGGCGATAAGCGGGGCGATCATACAGGGATTTATTCCGGCGGATATGAAAACCCGTTATGCCTACTATGCATCGGATAACCCGATGGTCTCCGGGCAGACCCTGGCTTCGGGACCGATGGGCGATGAGGGTATCGTGTCTACTTACATGATTTCCAAGGTCATCCTGGAAAAGATCTCTAATTATGATGATGCTGAAAAAAGCTGATCGCAAAAGCCAAATACTGCTTAATTTTTCTCCCTGGTTCCTGGCAATTGCCTGCACCTTATTACTGATTCTGCTGACTCTCTTTGCCGTAAGCAATTATCAGCGGGAAAAAGAGTTGATTGTCGACGCCCTGGCCCAGAAAGGGCTCACCCTGATGCGATTTATCAACAGTTCCGTGCGGGAGTCAATACGGGACAATCTGCGCTCCAAAGAGCAGTGGAACCACTGGCAGGATCGTATGCAGGCAGCTCTGCAGCAGGCGGTTGAACAGCCGGGGGTTGAATTTGTTATGCTGATCGATTCTGCCGGCACTCTGCTGTCGGCGGCCGGGGCAAATATGCCGGCAAAAGAGGTCAATGCCGGTGATATGGATTTTGTCGGGAGACTCGGCAGCACCGCTTCAGACAGATTTGTGACGCGAATCGTTAAAAATGGCCGTGAGGAGACTAAGAAATTTCAACTTGCAGCCTGGTATCTGCCGCCGAACATGGGTGGAGGGATGCATGGACCACCCGACCATGGCATGAGGAAAGAGCAGATGATGCGCCGTTTCAGTCAGCGGCCCCATTTTGCCACGTTTCAGGCAGAGATGGAACGACTGCTCAGGTTGAAACCTGTTTATATCATCCAGTTAGATTACGAGCAGTTCAGCTCTCCTCTTCGGCGTCAGTTGCTCCAGATCGTCATCTTGCTGGTCGTTATACTCCTTGTCGGTCTTGGCGGGGCTCTGTCTTTTGTAACTTTGAAGGGATTAAAAGGATCGCAACTGCGTCTTGGTAAGATGACTGCTTTCACCGATATTCTTATTTCCTCCCTGCCGGTTGGCCTGATTGCCACGGACAGCAGTGGAGTGATTCGGGTATGTAATGGTGCAGCGCGGGACCTTTTGGGTGTTGAGGGCCCGCAGGTAATCGACAGGATGCCGGAGGTTTGTCTGCCACATCAGCTGGCGCAGATGTTTTCCGGCACCAAGATGGATGGGCAGACGGAGCGCCAGGCTGAAGTCACTTTACATCCTGGATCGGCAATGAAACGAACTCTGCACCTTGCATCCGTTGTCGTCCTCGAAGCTGACCGGAGTTTTGCCGGCGAGGTCCTGCTCATAGGGGACCTGACAGCGATGAAACATCTTGAAAAAGAGCTGCAGAGAAACGAACGGCTGGCGGCACTGGGAAAAATGGCCGCTGGTGTCGCCCATGAACTGCGTAATCCTTTAAGTTCCATCAAGGGGCTGGCCGTGGTTTTACAGGCCGGTTTCGCCGTGCCCAGCAAAGAGGCGGAAACCGCAGATATTCTTGTCAAAGAGGTTGAACGGCTCAATCGCAGTATCGGTGAACTGCTGGATTATGCCAGGCCGGAGAAACTCAGGCTCGAGTCGGCATCAATACCGGAGATCATCGGCAAAACCGTTTCGCTGGTAGAAGGTGATGCGCAGTCCTATGGCATTGCCATTCACCTTGATCCTGCCGATGATCTGCCGCAGGTACCGGTTGATATTGACAAGATGAACCAGGTCTTTTTAAACCTGTTGTTGAATGCGATTCAGGCCATGGAACATGGCGGCGAGTTGACGGTGCGCACGGAACTGAGCGAGCAGATAATGGTTATTATCGTCCGGGATACCGGGGTCGGCATACCGCCGGAAAACCTGAGCCGGATCTTTGATCCTTATTTTACGACCAAAAACGATGGAACCGGACTTGGCCTGGCCCTGTCATCGAAAATAGTCGAGGAACACGGTGGGCATCTGGAAGTCAGCAGTGTTTCAGGTGAATGGACTGAGGTTCGGGTTATTCTGCCGTTGGTGGCGTCGTAAATAGTACCCAAAGGGCATAGCAATCCGATCTCCTTGGTTGTACCCCAAGGGCACCTGCTTTGGGGAATTTTCACAAGGTCATTATTTATACTGCATATTGTACAGCATTTCATATTCACCTTTCTGGGTGATGAGCGAATCATGCGTTCCCTGTTCGACTATCACGCCGTCTTTGATGACGATAATCCGGTCGGCATTCTTGATAGTCGACAACCGATGCGCGATAACCAGGGTGGTGCGGTCTTTCATCAGATTTTCCAGGGCTTTTTGTACCTCCCGTTCCGATTCGGTGTCAAGGGCAGAGGTGGCTTCGTCGAGTATTAAGATCGGTGCATTCTTCAGCAGAGCCCTGGCAATCGAAAGGCGCTGGCGTTGACCGCCCGACAGTCGGGCCCCGCCCTCGCCGATCATGGTGTCAAATCCATCGGGGAGCGCCTGGATAAAATCGTAGGCATGGGCGGCCTTTGCCGCTTCATGAATCTGCTGTTCCGGTGCCTGCTGGTCGCCATAGGCAATATTGTTGCGGACGGTGTCGTTGAAAAGGATAGTCTGTTGGGTGACCATGGCAATTTGATGTCTGAGTGATGCCATGGTGACATCTCTGATGTCGATGCCGTCTATCCGGATACTCCCCTCTTTAAGATCGAGAAAACGGGGAATAAGGTTGGTAAGCGTCGTCTTGCCGCCGCCACTCGGTCCGACGATGGCCAGGGCTTCGCCGGCGGGCACGGTCAGATCAATATGTGACAGCACCGGTGTCTTATCGTCGTCGTAACTAAAGGTAATATTGCTGCATTCAATCCTGCCTGAAAAGGGCGGCAATTCGATGGCGTCTTTTTTGTCCTGTATTTCCGGTTCAATGTCGAGAATGGCAAACACCCGGGTTGCGGCGGCCAGGCCCTGCTGGATGGTTGAGTTGATTTTGGTTACCCCTTTGACCGGCTCGTAAGCGGCAATGAGAGCGGTCAGAAAAGCAAAAAAGGTTCCCGGAGTCATGTCGCCGCCGATAACCTCTTTGCCGCCAAACCAGATAATAAGAGCAATGGCACCGCCACCGATAAATTCCATCATCGGATGCTGCAGACACCGGTATTTTGCATCTTTCATCGTCAGGATAAAAAGTCGGGTGACCTGGTTCAGAAATCTTTTGCCCTCATATTCTTCTTTGGTAAAAGCCTTGACTATGCGGTTGCCGGTGATTGTCTCATGCAGAATATTGGAGACAAGGGCCACTTCTTCCTGGGTTGAGGTGCTGAGTTTGCGAAATAATTTGCCAAATTTGGTTATTGGATAGGCGGCAATCGGTAAGACGATAAAGGTGATCATCGCCAGACGCCAGTTCATATAAAAGACCACCCCGAGCAGGATGATTACCTGAAAGAAATCACGGACCGCGCCAACCAGCGCATTCGATACCGCCTGCTGCAGCAGGGCAACGTCGGAGATTATCCGGGACATCAGCGTACCGGTAGGCATTGTATTGAAAAAAGACAGCGCCTGTTTGTGAATATGGTTGAAAATATTGATTCGAAAATCACGAATAACCGATTGCCCGACCTGTTCGAGCAGGATCGAATAGAGGTAATAAACGACGCCTTTGAGGAAAAAAATGGCCAGCAGAATCAGGGGCAGGAGTTTCAGGTAAAAAGTGTTCTGTTCGATGAATATTTTATCGAGAACATCTTTGACCAGCCATGTCTGCGCGCCTGTTCCGGCAGAAACACAGACCATGGCAACCATGGCCACGATGAGTTTTGCCTGGTATGGTTTTATTACTTCGTAGAGTCGCCTGAGAATATCTTTATTGGTCATGGGGAATTTTGGGTATGTGAAAAAATTATAAGCTGGTTTTCACGCGCTGCATGGGAACCAGGACTGTGCTGCACGGGGACGGTGAAGCCATTATCTAAAAAAAGATCTGTCGGAAAGACCTTTTCACCTTGGTATAGCCGGTTTTACTCCAGAGGCGATGAAAGAGGCTGAACCACTGCTCCGGATGTTGCCTGACGAAAGGTTCGTACAGTTGGATGCATCGCTCAGAAATATCGTTAATGTTTTCTTCATTGATTGCCGAATACTCGGGCAGATCGACGGTATCGAAGTCAATATGCAACTCTCCATCCTGCATATAATAGACGCTGGTCATGACCGGTGCCCCCGAGCGCAGATGCAGGAGCGCCGATCCTTTGGCGCAGGCCACGGGCTGGTTGAAAAACTTGACGCTGGTGCCGGTGCCGGTATAGCTCTGGTCCAGGCTGACGATAAGCAACCTGTTTTTCGCCAGGGCCTGCTGATAGACCGTCATTCCTTCATAGCTGCTCAACTGCTCGAGGCTACTGCCGAAGTGTCGCCGCTGACGCACGAAAAACTCATCGGAAAGGGGATTGCTCTGTTTCTTGTAAATAAGGCTTGTCGGCAGTCCGGTGAGATTGAACCAGGCAAAATAGGCTTCAAACCAACTGGCATGGATGGTGGTGAGAATCACACCCTTGCCCTGACTGAGGGCCTCTTCAAGTTTGTCCCGACCGGAGATCCTGGCGTTTTTTACGAGTCTGGTGAGGCTTTTCCGATGGAGGATGAACACCAGGCCGAAGGTTCGGGTAAATTGCAGGTACACTCGTCGCAATAAGCGGATTTTTGCGGGATGGTCCATCTCGGGAAAAATCGTCGACAGATTCTTATAGGTAACCTTGATCCGAAAAGGAAACACCACCCAGGCGACATACCCGACAGCGGTACAGAGAAAAAGAATCACCGGTACAGGCAGGAGATTAATGAAAAAAATGGTGCTTCGAAGTATAGTATATTCTAATTTGTGTTTTATATTCATGAGTAAGGGCAGGATATCGTTGGAATCTGAATGGTGATACAAATTCACGCAAAAAAATCTTGTAAACTACACCACTCGCCAGGGGAATAAAAGCAGTTTCTAACGGTGCACCCGTTGCGTGGGGTTTTAATGTTCTGCATGTATCACGATACTCATAACCTTTCTGAGCATTACTGCTGTTTGGTGCGAAAAATTTGCTTATACTAAAGAAATTATTATATTTTCGCAAAGCAATAGCGAAACGGGATTAACCCCGGATAACGGGAATAAAGTCGTTTTTTCACTTTTACAAGGAGGGTGTATGAGTATTATTCATGAGATTAAAAAAGTTGTAACCCCGGTTGATTTCTCCGATAATTCCAAATTGATCGCGGAATCGGCCGGATACCTCGCCGGAAAATTCAATGCCTCGATGTACCTGGTCTTTATTGTGCAAAACTTTGAGGATTATTCCGGATTTTTTGTGCCTCAGATGACCTTGCCGACCCTGGAAGGTGAGCTTGCTGAGAGTGCAGAAGTAAAAATGGCCTCATTTTGTGGAGAAATGGTCGAGTACTGCAAAAATGCGGGGGTGAAAGAACTTAACTACAAAGTCTTTATGGGCGATGTCGGTGAAAAAATTGTCGAATACGCCAATGAAATCGAGGCTGATCTCATCGTCATGGGTACCCATGGGTATAAAGGACTTGAAAAGATCATGTTCGGATCTGTGGCCGACAAAGTTGTCCGTGCCGCCAATTGTCCGGTTATGACCATTAATCCCTACACCTGCTGTAAATAGTCGGTGGCGTCCTGGTTCCCATGCGCTGCATGGGAACCGGTTTTAATCCACCACGACCAGCAACCCGTTATTCGGTTCGCCGTTGGTGGCTCCGCCGATAAGACTTGAGCAGCTCAGATCTGGAAAAAGATAACAGGTGACTGAAATTCTGCCGAATCGCTGGGCGGGAAAAGCCGTTTCAAGTGCTCCGTTCCATGACTCGGCTAATGATTTTAAAGTGGTACTGTCGGCGTCAAATTCTTTTTTTTGAATCAAACTGGTAAGTAGCTGCTCAATCCGCGCTGTAAGGTCCTTGTTTTTCTCCCGGAACGTGACAACCGACTGGCAGGCCTCTTCGCTGGTAAAGCCGATCAGGCCGGGAAGCTCAAAACCGGCTAAAGTCGGCGCGGTCATGCCGGTTTTCTTTTCGTATGATTCCAGTAGCAAATCCCCACCATCCTGGCTGCTGGTCAGAAAAATCTCACATCCCTGCATGTCGCTTTCAAGAAAGAGCGTCTTCCAGCTATTGAATCGCTTCTTGACATTTCCCGAATGGGCGGCGTTCAGGTGCTGCTCTACCTGACTCAGTTCGGCGAAAGGACTGTCTTCCAGATCGTCTTCCTCCATCGCATCGTTTTCGCCATGCAGCTGTTGAAAAAGTGCAGCCTGTTCATCATCGACGCTCGCCAGGTTACTGGCGATTTCTTCTTCTTCCCGGTCGAGGATTTCACCTATTGCGAGGACCAGTCGTGCCTGCCAGAGTTTTTCTTCTTCTTCGGTCTGCAGCTTTTTCTTTTGCCGTTCGTCGGGACGATGCAGGGAAGAGATGATTGCCCGTTCCGAGTCATCATCGGCAGAGCTAACAGCCGTACGGGAGGCTAAGATCAGTGAACTCAACTGGGCGGCATAGTCGTCTTTGCGGTTGCTGATGTCGGTAATTAAATGGACGAACCGTTTTCGATTCTCCCCAAGGGGACAGGGAGTATGTACTTGACAGAATCCCGATTTAATGAAACTATCTGTGGGTTCTTTGCTGGAGTCGGCAGGATCTTCCTCCACCGGCTTGATGAGGTGGATATTCGGAAAGAGCAGAAAAAGAGGATACTGGCGTATCGAGTAGAGGGCCGTTCCCGGGAAATAGAGGGTATTGAGTGAGTTCATATGCAGAGTATTAAAGAAAAAGTTTCGTTTTATCTGTCAGCCGTAGTCTATGTACTGTTTAACCTGCGTCTGGGAACCGATGCCCTTGCCACCGTAAAAGCCACGTGCTGGCAGATCGTACAGACTGCCCCATATGTCGCCGGTATAACCTATGTTATTATTGCCCTTCTGCAATATATGGCCGACGGCGAAAAGTTGCCATGGGACAGGCGGTTGCGGTTGTTTTTTGCGCTTGGCATCATGGCCGGACTGTTCTATGGCATATATGAATACGCCGGAGTGGATGTCGGCAGGCCATAATACCTGGACTTAACCGCTCTGTCACCCGGTAAATGGCAGAAACGGCTGTCTGATAGATAACCGTTCACCGGAAAACAAAAAATCTTGCATAACCTATGACTTGTAAGCGTTTACCAGTGCTGGATATGCGCGGATGAGTTCTTTAAATGGTACCTGCTACGTTTAAAGACCGAAGACAAAACAGATTCGGTGCTGGTGAACGCTTACTTTGATAGAGTAATAGCTGCCTCTTCCTCTGGTTGATTTGTATGTTCTACCTCCATGTCTCCAACCGCACCGAAAACCTGCTCCGACATATGGCCGAGGTCATTCAGGCGGACAAGCAGGCGAGCCTTTTTGCCACGGAGCTGTTTCTTATCCAGAGCCAGGGCATGG
>JBBRDD010000212.1:0-8131 GCA_038204235.1 Desulfobulbales bacterium | reverse complement strand
AAAAGTCTCGCCTGGGGTGGGAGCTTGATTCGCCCGGAGGCCACCGGTTACGGGGCCGTGTATTTTGCGTTGGAAATGCTCCATACCCGCAAAGAGAATCTGCTGAACAAAGGGTGCCTGGTCTCGGGTGCGGGTAATGTCGCCCAGTATACGGCGGAAAAAATTATTGAACTTGGCGGCAGGGTGCTCACGCTTTCCGACTCCTCCGGCTATATCTATGACGAAGAGGGAATTGACCTGAAAAAACTTGTTTTTGTCAAAGATTTGAAAAATATTCGTCGAGGACGAATAAGTGAATATGCCGAGCAATACAAGAGTGCTGTCTATACCCCTTTGAATCCGACTCTTGGTTATAATCCGCTGTGGGATCATAAGGCTGACTGCGGTTTTCCCTGTGCCACTCAGAATGAAATAAATGACGTTGATGCGCAGCATCTGGTCGATAACGGCATCCAGCTCATCTGTGAAGGGGCCAATATGCCGAGTACCCCGGATGCGGTCGATATATTTCTCGATCGCAAGATTTTCTACGCTCCGGGTAAGGCTGCCAATGCCGGGGGGGTGGCTGTTTCCGGGCTGGAGATGGCGCAAAACTCCATGCGCCTTTCATGGCCCAGAAAAGAGGTCGATGATCGGCTGAAACAGATCATGAAGTCGATTCACAGGAGTTGTCTGGAAGCCGCCGAAGAATATGGAACTCCCGGTAATTATGTAGCTGGCGCGAATATCGCCGGATTTGTCAAAGTGGTTCATGCCATGCTCGACCAGGGTTTAGTTTAGTGAATTAGAAATAATTATCTCGTGTTGTTTACGAGATAATTATTTCGTGAATGAACTTATCCCGCAAATCTTTTGGGCGGGGTTAGTGACCAATTGGTAATTATCTTGTGCTTTTTACAAGTAACTTATTTCGTGAATGAACGTACACCCTCAAGGGGGTACTGAAAAGAGCACCCGCCAAGCGAGTATTACAAAGAATCCCGCAAATCTTTTAGGCGGGGATAGATGTTGTGGATCGAAGGAATGTGCAGTTGGTCATTGTACAGAGTATAAAACTATGAGAGATGTCACATTTACATACGACGAGAAGTGCCGGGCGGAATTCTCGGCGCTTATTTCCCGGGTGGAGCATCTGTTTGTTTCAATCGATATACGATGTCCCTATGGTCTGCCAGCGGTGGCAAGGTTCCACCAGGCTACCTTTGCGCCGCTTGGTGAGCGGGCGATGGAACTTTTTTTGACGGCTGGCTATCGGCGAAACGGCAACTGCCTGTATAATATGCAATGTCCCAGCTGTTCCGCCTGTATTCCGATTCGGCTGCACCCCGGAGAATTTTGTCCGAATCGTAACCAGCGCCGATCGATTAAGAAAAACCAGGATGTGGTGATGACTATTTTACCGCTGTCTCCTGATCACGAAACGCTGGAGCTCTGCGAAAAATTTCTGCATGACCGTTACCCGAAAGAAAATAACAATGCCTCGGGGTATTATCGGGACTTCTTTCTTAATTCCATAGTCAACAGTGCCCAGATTCAATACCGGGTCGATGGTCGTCTGGTAGGCACGGCAATTGTCGATATCGGATATAACTGGCTGAATGCCGTCTATTTTTATTTTGATCCCGACGAGGCCCGGCGCAGTCTTGGTACGTATAACATCCTGCAGTTGATCGATTTATGCCTGGAGTGGGATGTCGAATATCTCTACCTCGGCTATCTCATAGACTCGGTTCCGGCCATGAGTTACAAGAAAAATTTTCGGCCGCACTATGTCATTGCTGATAATAAATGGTGTTGTGTCAAATAGCGTTTTTCTGGCTGGGATCGATCCGGCTCTCCCCTGGCACTTCATTGGTTGCTATCTCCGCTTTAATATGACCGCTGTGCCGGTCATTGGTACGCAATTGCGTCGATCATTTTTTCTTTAAAAACAGCGATCGGCTTACACGAGTGAGCAGGATAGCCAGGAGCGCTGCAGCAAGACCGAGCAGGACATTGTAGAGGGGCGGGGCCGCCAGGGCGAGACGGATAATAAGTGTTGACAGGGCAAATCCTGAATTGCGAAAAACTGCATAAAAAGAAGGTTGAAAGCACTGGGAGATCAAAACCACCAGGATGTCGGTGAGAATGAGCAGCGTATAAAATTCATGGAAAAAATCTGCGTGCGGGGTGCCAGTCAGTGTTGCAATACCGCTGCTGATGCCCATGAAGATGAAAATTGACAGCAGGATCAGGGCGATACCCTTCTTGGCGGCGACAAAGATGTACAGATCCGTCGGCTGCATCTTCTCATCAACGGCCCGGGACTGAACACTGTAATAATAGCCCAGCAGGGCAAAGATAAGTAATGCGCCGAAGCCATCGTAAAGAATATTCAAGACGGCCTGCTCATTGCCGATGAAGGTTATCGGTTCCGGGAAGTACGAGAGCTCTTTAAAGGCATTGCGCATGAGAATGAGGGCAAGAATCTCAAATTGTTTGCCGACCGACCGACTAAACGAACAGGGAATGGTGAAAACCAGACTGATCACCTCGAGGATCAGGACAACGGTAAAGGCTGCCTGGACAGCAAAAAAATGGTTTTTGGGCACTATGGACAAAAATGAAGCGGGCAGCAGATTGCGTCGGTTCAGCTCGATGCCGATAATGCTGATAAGAAAAAAGAGCACCAGGCCAAAGGAAATCTTCCGATGCATCTTCTCATGCTCCCATAAGTGATGCAGCGGGTCGAAAATATAGGTTATCTTGTCGTAGAAAAATGTCATGTGGCTTGGGAGTTACTGGAAATTATCAGGTGATTGCAATGGAGGCACAGCGTTCTGTCGCCGGTTTGTACCATGGATTGCTGTAAATGGCAAATTTCAGGCAGGGAGAGTTGTCAGGGATTTCGTGAGCCGGATCTTTTCGACACCATCACTTTTTCTCCGATGCATCCTGCTGCTCTTTGAGCTGGCGTTGTTTCAGGCTCTTCCACCACTCAAGTCTTTTCTGGATCTCTTTTTCAAAACCAAATTGTGATGGCTTATAGTAGTCTTTTTCGGGCATCTGATCCGGGAAGTACCTCTGATAGCTGTAATGGTTTTCGTAGTCATGGGAATAACGATATCCCTGGTGGTAACCCAGCTCTTTCATCAGTTTGGTTGGGGCATTACGCACGGCAAGGGGTACCTTGAGGTGGCTCGTGTTCTGGGCATCGGCCCTGGCACTGTTATAGGCTGTTTCCAGTGCGTTGCTCTTCGGGGCGGAAGCAAGATAGACGGTTAACTGGCTGAGTGCGGTGTTTGCCTCGGGCATGCCAAGAAAATGGACGGCCTCTTTGACCGCCATCGCCTGGACTATCGCCTGGGGATCAGCCAGACCCACATCCTCCGAGGCGATGCGTACCAGTCTTCTGGTTATATAGAGCAGGTCCTCGCCTGCTTCGAGCATCCTGGCCAGCCAATAGAGTGCTGCCTGGGAATCGCTGCCGCGAATTGATTTCTGCAGGGCAGAGATCAGATTGAAGTGTTCTTCGCCCCGTTTATCGTAGAACATCGATCGTTTGTTTATTGATCTGGCGACAAAATCTCGAGTGATATGATCGCCAATCTCTGCCGTTCCCGCGACCAGTTCGAGATCATTGAGCGCCCTTCTGGCATCGCCGCCGGCTTTCTCGGCCAGCAGCTGCAGGGCATTGTCGTCAATGGTCAGTCGCTTGGCGATTTCCGGCAGGGCCCGGGCAAGAATTGTCTGGAGATGGATTTCCGGCAACGGTTCTAGGACAAAGACATGACATCTGGAGAGCAGGGCCGGAATCACCTCAAACGAAGGGTTTTCTGTGGTCGCGCCAATCAGAATAACAGATCCCGACTCGACATAGGGAAGAAAGGCATCCTGTTGAGATTTGTTGAATCGGTGGATCTCATCGACAAAAACGATGGTATTGCGGTTTTCAAGCCGATGGATCTGCTGAGCCTCCTCCATCAGTACTTTGACGTCGCCGATTTTGCTCATAACGGCGCTGAGGGCACAGAATGTATGGCGCGTCTGCAATTCGATAAATTTGGCCAGGGTGGTTTTGCCTGTGCCGGGCGGGCCCCAGAGAATAAAAGAACTGTATTCATCCTGTTCGATCATGCGACGGAGTGCGCTGCCGGCAGCCAGAAGTTTATCCTGGCCCTCGATGTCCGCCAGCGTCTGCGGCCTGACTTTTTCGGCTAAAGGCACTTCGGTTGGACGGGGGGATCCTGCAAAGATCGATATCTGTTTCATCGTTTTCTACTTAAATAAAATTTTTCTTTTAGTTCGTCTTGCTTTAAAGTGGCTATACTCTAGTACCTTACAGATTATTTTCCTCTAATTTTTACATACTGCTTGTGGGGAGACCAGCATGAAACAATATCTCGAATTATGCCGCCGGGTCATTAACAGCGGGGAATGGGTTGAAAACAGTCGAACCGGCAAGCGCTGCCTGACCGTCATTAATGCCGATCTTGAGTATGATGTCAGTGACGGATTGCTGCCGGTATTGACCACAAAAAAGCTTTTCTGGAAACAGGCTATCGCGGAAATGCTTGGTTATCTGAGGGGCTATACCAATGCGGCCGATTTCAGAAAGATCGGCTGCAACACCTGGAATGCCAATGCCAATGAAAATGAAGAATGGCTGGCAAATCCATTTCGCAAAGGTCCGGATGATATGGGGCGCTGTTATGGGGCCCAGGGCCGGAACTGGCGTAACCCCGAAGGTGCGTCCGTTGATCAGCTGCAGAATGTCTATAACGACCTGCGTCAGGGTATTGATAACCGCTGTGAAATCATGACCTTTATGAACCCAGGCGAACGGGATCGGGCCTGCTTAAACTCCTGCATGCATACACATACCTTCAGTGTTCTTGGGGGAAAGCTGTATCTGACGTCTTATCAACGCTCTGATGATCTGCCGCTTGGCCACGGTTTTAACCAGGTGCAGGTCGGCTGGCTGTTGATGATCATGGCCCAGATAACCGGGCTCAGGCCGGCAAAAGCTTTCCATAAAATCGTCAATGTCCATGTTTATGAAGACCAGCTCGAACTGTTGCGCGATGTGCAGATGCAGCGTGAGCCGCTGCCGCTGCCGAAGTTGCATATTAACCCGGATATCAAAACGCTGCACGATTTGGAAACATGGGTGACACCCGATGACTTTGACCTGGTTGGGTATCAGCATCATCCGGCGATCAAATACCAGTTTGCCGTCTAGGTCGACCGGATAGCATATGAGCGTATCTCAGAATCAGGAAATAATCGACGCACTGGTGCAGTTTGCCGGACATGCCGGTGCGACCAGGGTTACATGTCTGTCCCCGGAAAGTGTTTGTGTAGAGGATAAACTGGCGGATTTCTGTCGCGACCCCAAGTGTCCATATTGGGGGCAGTCCATGAGTTGTCCACCCTATGTTTCCGGGCCTGCAGGTTTTAGAAAGCTGCTGCAGTCCTGTGAGCATGTTATCGTCTTCCGTATTGAAATCGAATCGGCCTCACTGCATGGCGAAGACCGACCTGAAGTGATGCGATTGCTCCACGAAATTACCGCAGCAATAGAGATTGAAGCAAAAAGGATCGGCTTTCCCGAAGCTGTCGGTTTTGCCGGAGGCTCCTGTAAAGCCAGTTTTTGTGCTGATCAGTCATACTGCGAGATGATTGCCGGAGACGGACAGTGTCGCTATCCGGAGCAGGCTCGGGCATCAATGTCCGGATATGGCGTGAACGTCGGTGCGCTGATAAAATCTGCCGGCTGGCCGAACCACCTTTTCTCCGATAATACAACGGACGATCATGAGCATCTCGCCTGGGTGGCCGGACTTGTGCTCCTTCGTTAACCACGCACGGTTACCCGGAAATTCTAGCCGATATGGCGTGTTTTTCTGATATTCAATATCTTTCTGTTAAAACAGTCGCGGCAGGAGAGATGGGTATGCTTCTGCAGACTGGTTGACCAGGGGCTCTCCCAAAATCAACGGGTTTGTGTTCGGTCTACTCTGGATTGTCTGGAAATCAATAAATCATTCTGTACCGGATCATAAAGTGTAGAAGCGGTACCGGCAGTAAGGTGTTCTTGTTTTTTGTCTGCTCAAGGATGATCTGGGTGAGAATTAAGGAGGTGACGTCCTCCTCGGTCTTGGCGTCGATGACCTTTACGTCGTGGCCCTTGCAGATGGCCTCCGACATATCATCAAGAGTCACATATTTACTTTCCGACATGCTGTAGAGGCGCCGGTTTGCATATTTCTTGAATATCAAACTCTCTGCCAATATCTGCAAGCTCCCTGTTAGTTGTTAAGAGTTATTTTCGCACGTCGAAAAGATAACGCATCGTACCTCGCCCTTTCCTGTTGCGTGCAAGTCTATTTCACACATTCACTGAATATATAGCATTATAAATGCGATGTAAATACGCCGTGTTATTTTTTTGTGCACCGCAACATATTTTATTGACAAGTCTTGCCGCTATTACTATTAAATCTACAGACGATCATGCATATCACATAGATCCGGAAGTAGATGGAACAACCCAATAACACAGAAGGAGGATAACTGATGGACCAGAAACAGATTGCCAAACAGATGATTCAGTTCAATAAAACCGCGTTCGACAGCAGCTTCAGTGCCATGACCATGGTGTACGAGCAGAATGAAAAAATGTTCGAGACCTTTCTCACCCAGGCTCCTGGACTGCCAGAAGAAGGTAAGAAGGCTGTCAAAGATTGGATGTCGGCGTATCGTACCGGTTGCAACGATTTTAAAAAGCAGGTTGATGACAATTATGCCAAAGTCGAAGAGTATTTTAACAAAGAGTAGACCAACAACGTAACGTTAGTAGATCCTTTGGTGGGGACCAAAACGGTCGCCCACCAAAGGGTGCGCAAAGGAGAGTAAAGGGAATGCCGGCCACAAAAAAAACGCACAATGATTCCACTGCAATGATGGATGCCTTCAATGATGGATTTTCAGTTTTTGGAAATCTGTTTTCCGCCACACAGGCCTATTGGGCCGGTATGTCACGATATGCCACCGATTTTTATATTCCCTACTTGCTGGCCAGCGAGATTTTTAACAGGGTCGAAGGGGTGCGCTTGCTCGAGGATCCGCCGGAGGATAGTATTGCAGCCTATCTTAAGCTGTTGCAAAACAATCTTGAACTGATGGATCGCAGCATTAAAGGTACAGCTGACATGATGACGGCCTATGCAGAGCTGGAGATGGGTGGCTTGACCGATGCCCTGCAGCAGAGTTGCTTTGAACTGAAATATGAAAAGCTGGCCCGATACACAAGACGTCAGGCAGAACTGCTGGATATGGTAACCTATAACTACCCCGAGACCATAAATGCCATCGAGCCTGAGTTTGGTTTTCATTTCGAGCGCGGTGAGCATGTTCTCCTCGATGAAACCGATCGCTTTTTGCTCTACCGTGTCGCCCCTTCATTAAAACAAGTCAAAACGCGCACTGATGCAAAACCAATCCTGATAATTCCGCCCTTCGTGTTGGGTGCCAATATCCTGGGTTTTCTGCCCGGTGAACAACGCAGTTATGCGCACTGCTACGCCAACCAGGGATTTCCCACTTATATTCGCGTTCTGAAAGAGATTGACTCCTCACCGGCCCTGCAGGTCATGACCCCGGAAGAGGATACGTTGGATACACGCCGCTTCTGTGAGGCTATCATGAAAGTGCACGGCAAACCAGTCACGCTGAACGGCTACTGCCAGGGTGGGTACACCGCCTTGTGTAATCTGCTCAGCGGGCAACTTGATGGCCTGGTGGACGCTTTTATTACCTGTGTGTCCCCCATGGATGGAACTCGCAGCAAAGGTCTGGCTTATTTTCTGTCGCAGCTGCCCCCGCAATTCAACAAACTCTCCTACGGCACAAAAATACTGCCTAACGGTAACCAGGTGGCTGACGGTAAACTTATGGGGTGGGTCTATAAACTTAAAAGTATCGATCATGAGATCCCCGCCGCTGCGTTTTCCCGCGATTTAGCAATGTTTGCCCGCCAAAAAGAAGGGGAATACAAGATCAGTAAAACAGCTGCTGCCTTGAATTATTGGCTCCAGAACGAGCGCTACGACCTGCCTTTGGAGATCACCCGTATGAGCTTTGCCTCCTA
>JBBRDD010000211.1:0-8141 GCA_038204235.1 Desulfobulbales bacterium | reverse complement strand
CCAAATAAAGCAATTGTAGGAATTAACTTTATACCTTATAACAGGTCGTTCTTTTCTCATCTTACTGCCGCATCATAGTATCTCCAGGAGATACTGTAATGCGGCATTTTTTATATCTATTGTCGGAAAAAACATAAAACCTGTGCTGCCGACCATTTACGAAAAATTCATGGTGTTGTATACAGAGTTGGATTAAATACAGACAGATGTAGTTTTGGGTTTGTTTTTTTGGTGCAGCTTGAAAAGAACAAGATGATTGATAAGCTGTCAATACCGCCCAACAGATTTGCGGGATTCTTTTTAATGCCCCTTGCGGGTACTCTGTTCAGTACTCGCTTGACGGGTACTCTTTTTAGTCCCCGTGCTGTGCGGGGATAAGTTCCTTCACGAAATAATTTGCTTGAAAAGCATAAGCATGATTGATTGTAAAACACTAATCCCGCCCAACAGATTTGCGGGACTCTGTTCAGTACTCGCTTGACGGGTATAAGTTCCTTCACGAAATAATTCTCTTGCAAAGAGCGCAAGAGAATTATTTCTAAGTCACTAAAATACGTATTTCTCAGCTTCACAGGCAGCCTTGGCCAGGGTCCGCTTAGCAGCCAGCAATCAGGTTGCATCGTATTTGGCAAAGCGCCTGATTCCGGAAAGAATCATGTTCAGGGTATCACCTTCCTCGATAAAAAAGGCGCCTTTTCTTGCCGCGCTGCCGGCAGTCTCAGAGGCGTCGAAGGCAAAAATCTTGACCGCTGCCTTCATCAGTTCCTGTTTTGCCGCACTTACTTTTCCAAAGCTCTTCTCTGCGCGCAGGACCGTGCTCTCAAGGGCAAAGATCTGAATAGCAATATCGGCAGCCGCCATGAGGATTTCCTGCTCATTGGCCAGTTTATCCATGAACTTCTGCACCCCGGCTCCGGATAAGATCAGAAACAGCGTCTTCAGGTTGGTGATCAGAGCTTTTTCTTTGGCAAACATGATGGACTCATCGAGTTCCTCAAAGCTTGGAGTCATCAACGACTCAAAGGCTTTCATGGCCTTGGCCTGCAAAGGCAACTCGCCCTTCATTGCCTTGCGCAGAATCATGCCGGGAATGAGCAGGCGGTTGATTTCGTTGGTACCTTCAAAGATGCGGTTAATCCGTTCGTCGCGATAGAAACGCTCCGCCGGATAATCGGCGACAAAACCATAACCACCATGAATCTGGAGAACCTCGTCGACGGTTTTGGCCAGGACTTCACTGCAGAACACTTTGGCGATGCCGCATTCCGAGGCATATTCTTCAATACCTTTCAGGTATTCGTCATAATAGTTATCGACGCCCTTTTCGATGGTGGCTATTTTTTCGTCAAGCAGCCCGGCAAGGCGGTACACCAGAGATTCCGAGGCAAAGATATGAGCGGTCAGATCGGCAATTTTCTGGGAAATTGCGCCAAATTGACAGATCGGGGTATTGAACTGCTTACGTTCGTTGGCGTATTTCACACCTTCGGCGAAAGCCATCTTTGACGCACCGGTAACGCCCGCGCCCAATTTAAAACGGCCAATATTGAGGACGTTGAAGGCGATCTTATGACCTTTACCCTTCTCACCCAGCAGGTTTTCCACCGGCACCTTGCAGTTATCAAGAATGATCTGGGTGGTCGATGACCCTTTGATACCAAGCTTTTTCTCTTCCGGTCCGACTATCAATCCCGGGAAACTTTTTTCTACCAGAAAGGCGGTAAAATGCTGTTTATCGATCTTGGCGAAAATGGTATAGAGCTGAGCAAAACCGCCATTGGTGATAAACTGCTTGGTACCGTTCAGGATGTAGTGCTTGCCGTCTTCAGACAGCACTGCGGTTGCCTGGGCACCAAGGGCGTCACTGCCCGAACCGGGCTCGGTCAGACAGTAGGCGGCACACCACTCGCCGGAAATGAGTTTCCCCAGGTATTTATCTTTCTGGGCAGGTGTCCCGTAATAGACCAGAGGCAGCGTCCCTATTCCGGTATGCGCCGAGTAGGCTACAGAAAAAGAGCCGCCGAAAGAGATTTTTTCGCTCACCAGCATGGTCGACGCCTTGTCCAGCTCGAGTCCGCCGTATTCCTCCGGGGCATCCATCATCAGCAGCCCCAGCTCGCCGCATTTTTTCATGCCAGCAACGACTATGTCAAAATTCTGTTTGTCGATCTCTTCGATCTGCGGCGCGATCTCGCTTGCGATAAACTGCTCGGTGGTCTCGCCCATCTGGCGCTGTTCATCGGTAAAATCTTCCGGGGTAAAAACATCTTCACAAGGAGTTTCTGCAATCAGATATTCGCCGCCGTTAAGTATTTTCTCAGCCATTCTTGTCACCTTCTTATGGAATTATATGTTCCCATGCAACACATGGGAACCAGCTCAAAAATTTGCAAATTGTTACTTCTCGTTCCCATGGAGCACATGGGATCCAGACTGAATTGTTCAACAATGCTCCAGATGTGTTCAAGCAGGCTGGACCACTATAGTAAAGCTATGTGGACCAGCTTGATCATGCGCAGGTGGAGTGCTGCTGGACAATTCTACATTTTCTCGAACACGCCGGCAGCACCCATACCCCCGCCAATACACATGGAAACCAATCCATAGCGCAGTTTTCTTCGGCCCATCTCATGCAGCAGGGTGGTGGTCAGTTTCGCACCGGTACATCCCAGCGGATGACCAAGAGCGATGGCACCGCCGTTAACATTGATGATGTCCCTGTTGAGGCCAAGGGTTTTGATGACCGCCAGAGACTGGGCAGCAAAGGCTTCATTCAATTCGATCAGCTGGATATCTTCCAACTTCACTCCCGCCAGCTTCAAAGCGGCCGGGATGGCGGTAATCGGACCTATCCCCATAACTTCAGGGGCGCAGCCGGTGGCGGCAAAGGCGAGAAAACGCGCCATCGGGCTTTTACCAATTTTTTCTAAGTATTCTTCAGAGACGACCAGGGCAACAGAGGCACCGTCAGTCATCTGCGACGAGTTGCCGGCGGTAACCGGGCCACCCACCTTAAAAGCTGGTCGAACCTTGCCCAGGCTTTCGACAGTCGATCCGGCCCTGACACCATCATCGATGGTCACCAGCTCCTTGATTTTTTTCATCTTACCGTCAACCAGCATATCATTTTCGATCTCCACCGGAATAATCTCATCGGTGAAGCGTCCCGCTTCGATGGCAGCAGCGGCCTTAGCGTTACTGGCGGCAGCAAAGGTATCCATCGCCAGCCGGTCAATGCCATACTGTTCGGCGACCAGCTCGGCAGTGACGCCCATGGAGGAGAAGGCCTCCGGCCAGTCAACCATCAAGCCCGGATTGGCGCTGTACTTGAGACCGCCAAGGGGTACGCTGGACATTGACTCGACCCCACCGGCGACGATGCAGTCGGCAAAGCCGCACATTACCCGCTCGGCAGCAAGTGAGATGGACTGCAGCCCGGAAGAACAGAAACGATTGATTGTCTGGCCCGGAACCTCTATCGGCAGCCCGGCCCGTAAGGAGGCCACCCGGCCAATGTTCATGCCCTGCTCGGCTTCGGGAAAGGCACAGCCAAGGTAAACATCATTGATCGACATCGGATCAATCCCGGTACGTTCGATCAGTCCTTTTATCGCCAGGGCCGCCAGATCGTCCGGCCGCATATCTTTAAATTTTCCTTTGTTTGCCCTACAGCCAGGAGTTCGGTAACTGGCAAGTATATATGCTTTTTTCATATCAATTCTCCATTTAGTGACTTAGAAATAATTTTCTTGCTTTTTTTTTTGCAAGAAAATTATTTCGTGAAGGAACTTATCCCGATCTTTTCAGCGGGGTCAGGGACTTAGAGCTTAGTTCCGCAGCGGCTTGCCGGTTTTCAGCATATGCTGGATTCGCTCGGCAGTCTTTTTATTGCCACAGAGTTTCAGGAAGTTTTCCCTCTCGAGCTGCAACAGATACTCCTCGGTAATAAGGGTTCCGGGGTTCACATCGCCACCGCACATTACCTGGGCGATAATCGTGCCCATTTCGGCCTCATATTCGGTAATAAAATTGCCCATCTGCATATTCCACAGCTGGCTCTTGATGGCAGCAGCTATGCCCCGGCCGGGAGCCGGAATATTCTCCGCCGGACGTTTCGGCCGATAGTTGACCGCCAGCGCCAGCACTTTTTGTTTGGCGTCGCCGATCAGCTTGTCAATATCCATGCTGATCGAGTCACCGTGGCGCATATAGTCCATGCCATACAGTTCTGCCGCGCCCATGGAAACCTTAGCCATGGCGAGCTGCTCAAAGTTTTTGAAGATAAACGGCTGGACATCTGCTTTGTTCTTTTGCGCCAGCTCAATGGCCCGCAGACTCATCTCTTTAGTGCCGCCGCCCGCAGGGAGCAGCCCGACGCCAATCTCAACCAGACCCATATAAGTCTCGGCAGAGGCATTGATGGCATCGGAGTGGAGACAGAACTCTGCCCCGCCACCAAGTGTCATGCCAAAAGGAGCACTCACCACCGGCACCTTGGCATATTTGACCGCCATGGTTGCCTTCTGAAAGGCCCTGACCGCCATGGCAATATCATCGTAGGCGCCTTCGGCGAGAGCGACCGCTACCGCCATCAGATTGGCGCCCACCGAGAAATTGGTGCCATGGTTGCCGATGACCAGACCAACACCTTCTTCTTCAGCACGTTTGATGGCCTTGTGAGTCATGGCCAGGATATCGCCGCTGATGGAGTTCATCTTCGAGTGGAACTCAAAGCCGAACACTCCGTCACCAAGATCGACCACCGAGCAGTTGGCATTCTTCTCGACAACCTTGCCGGCTTTTTTGAGGATCTGCAGTTGGATCTGGCCCTCTTTGACCGGAACGGGGAGGTACGTTCTGGTGGCAAAATCAAAGTATTCTTTGTGGCCGGTTTCGCTGAAACGATAGAAGTTTTCTATTCCTTGCAGACTCTCCGGCACCTTGATGCCATCCTTTTCTGCCCGTTTGACAAAGGCTGCCACGCCAATCGCGTCTAACATCTCAAACGGACCGATCTCCCAGTTAAAACCCCAGCGCATGGCGTTGTCGACATTGATCACATCATCGGCTATCTCGGGAATACGATTGACCGTATAGATTAAGGTGTCACGGAGACTTTTCCAGGCAAATTCAGCGCCTTTATCTTTTGCCCCGACCACCATCTTCACCTTCTGAGCCGGATCGTCCACTTGCTTGACCATCTGCACCGAGGCAAATTTTGGCTTAGCAAGCGGTTTATACTCGCCGCTGACATAGTCGTAGTAGAAAATCTGTTTCTTGCCGTCGACCACATCTTTTTTATAGAAACCCTGTTTGGTTTTATTACCGAGTTGTCCGGCGTCTATCATTTTTTTCATAAAATCCGGCATCTTGAACACTCCGCGCTCTTCATCGTCCGGTAAGAGATCATGGGAGTTGGTACCGACATGACCGAGCGTATCAAGGCCGACCAGATCTGCAGTCCTGAAGGCTGCACTCTTTGGCCTGGATGTTGCGGGACCGGCAACGGAATCAACCTCTTCCACCGTCATCCCCATCTCGACCATGTGCTGGATCCCCTTATAGATAGCATAGGTGCCGATCCTGTTGGCGATGAAATTGGTGGTATCTTTGGCATAAACGATCCCTTTGCCCAGCCGGTTGCTGATAAAATCGGCCAACCCCTTCATGACCACAGGGTCGGTTTCCTTGCACGGAACGATTTCCATCAGGCGCATATAGCGCGGCGGATTGAAAAAATGGGTGGCCAGGAAATTTTTCCGCACTTCAGCGGGCAATACCGCCGCCATCTCATTGACCGAAAGGCCACTGGTATTGGTAGTGAGAATGGCACCCGGGGCAAGATTGGGCACAATTTTTTTAAGCAGATCGAGTTTGATCGGCATATACTCGATGACAACCTCGATAATCCAGTCGCAGCTCTTTAATTTTTCCAGGTCATCTTCCAGGTTGCCAACCTGGATCTGTGCCGCATAGTCCTTCAGATAAAAAGGGGCGGGCCGCATCTTCAATAAACCCTGCAAACCATTCCGGGCGATACGGTTGCGCACGAGGGGGTTGTCCAGTGTCAAACCTTTTGCCTCTTCCTGCTTGTCCAATCCCTTCGGAACGATATCAAGCAAAAGAATTTCCAATCCCGCATTGGCCAGATGGGCGGCAATGGTCGCTCCCATAACTCCGGCACCAAGTACGGCTACTTTATTGATTTGCTTCATGTTGTCTCTCCATTAATTTTTGATCTGCGGGGCAATAATCCCTTCGCCTTTAGATAAATACAGGTCCTCAACAATACCTCGGTATTTGTCGAGGATAAACTTGCGTTTCAATTTCAAAGTGGGGGTAAGCTCTCCGCCCTCGATCGAGAAATCATTGAGCACAAGGGCAAAATATTTTATCGTCTTGTACGGCGGATAACTCTTGTTCAATTCCTTGAGACGACTGGCGTAAAGCTCTTTAACCTGCGCATTGACCACCAGCTCCTCGGTGTCGATATAGCTGATTTTCTGCTCCCGGGCAAAATCGATCACCTGTTCAATATTCGGCGTAATTATGGCAACCAGATACGGCTTGCGATCGCCGAAAACGATGGCCTGGGAGATATATTTGTCAAGTTTCAGCTCGTTCTCGATCGGCTGGGGAGCGATGTTTTTGCCACCGGCAGTAATGATCAGCTCTTTTTTACGATCAATAATGTAGACAAAGCCATCCTCATCGATCTTGGCAATATCGCCGGTCTTGAACCAGCCATCTTCAAAGGTCTCCATGGTTGCTTCATCGTTTTTATAATACCCCAGCATCACCTGCGGTCCTTTAACCAGCAGCTCGCCATCTTCGGCGAGCTTCAGCTCCGTCTCGCGCACAGCCTTGCCCACAGAATCAAACCGCACCATGCCGACACCGTTGATGGCGACAACGGGGCTGGTTTCGGTCAGGCCATAGCCGGTGAAGACCGGCAGGCCGATGATCCACATGAATTCGTTAATGGTTTTGTCAAGCGGCGCCCCGCCACAAAGGAAAAAGCGCAGTCTGCCGCCGAATCGATCGCGAATCTTCTTAAAGACCAGCTTATCAAAGAATTTGTACTGTATATTCAGCAGGCCAAGGGGTTCGCCGGTTATATATTTTTTATTGACATATTCCCGGCCGACCTCAATCGCCTTATAAAAAATCTTTTGCCGCAATGGCGGCATTTTGTTCACACTTTCATAGATCTTGGCATAGATCTTCTCGAACAACCTGGGCACACTCACCATGGACGTCGGACGAACCTCCACCATGTTCTCCATGACCGCGGCAGGTTTTTCGGCAAAGGCGATATGGTTGCCATGCATCAGGGTCGAATAATACCCGCCGGTCCTTTCAAGAACATGGCTGAGCGGCAGAAAACTGAGGGTAGTTTCCTCTTTGAGCGGCATACCGAGCTGCATGGCACCATACTCGGCATTAATCATGATGTTGCGCTGGCTGAGGAGCACGCCCTTGGGCACCCCGGTTGTCCCCGAGGTGTAAATGATGGTGATAAGATCATCCTGGGTTAAGGTATCAATCTGCTTTTCGATCTGCTGCTTATCCTCGTCAGATAAGGGCGTTTCTACCTCGGATAACTGGTACTGGGTATAAACCGGAAAAGAGCGATGCCCGAGGAACCGTTCATAGGAAATAACCAGATCCACATCCGGAATCTGGTCTTTTACGGCATAGAGTTTTTCATACTGGCCTTTGGTTGAGCAGAAGACAACACTCGCCTCAGAGTGATTGAGGACATAGGCCGCCTGCTTGCCGGTATTGGTGGCATAAATAGGCACGGTGATAGCACCGACGCTCTGGATACCGAAATCCGAGATGGCCCAGCCAAGGCGATTCTCCGAAAATATGGCCACCTTATCCCCCGGCATTACACCATATTTTTGCAGCCCTCGCGCCAGCAGCAGGACCCGCTCATAAAATTCCTCATAGGTAAGGGACAGATACACTCCCTTTTGTTTGTAGCTGATCGCGGTTTTCTTGCCGTACTTGCGGGCATTATCTTTAAGAATTGCCGGGATCGATTGATAGGACATTATGTTCATACTTTCCTTTCTCCCCAAGAACTGTTCAAACCGACACGTCATGCATAACGTTTACGTTAAATAACTCTCATC
>JBBRDD010000210.1:0-8177 GCA_038204235.1 Desulfobulbales bacterium | reverse complement strand
GCACAGATAACCACATTGTCCACCTCCAGCAATTGTTCCTGCCCGTTATGCCGGATGAGCAGGCCGGTATCATTTATAGCGAGATACTCGACCCCGTTCAGCATTTTGACGCTGTTTTTTTTCAGTATCGACCGATGTATCCAACCGGTCGTCTTGCCTAATCCCTCGCCGGGCTTGGTTTTCTTGCGCTGGAGAAGATAAATCTGTCTCGCCGGGACCGCCATCTGTACCTCACCCAGCCCGCCATCGGCAGCGTAATCCATATCAACGCCCCATTCCGCCATAAATTTTTCAATACTATCGGGCCCGGACGAGCCATGCAGCAGATAGGTGGCCATGTCGAAACCGATACCGCCAGCCCCGATGATGGCTACCCTTGTGCCGATCTGTTTCTTACCGGTGAGAACTTCATTATATAAGGCAACGTTGTTCCTTTCGCTCCCTTCGATCTGAATTTTTCTCGGCACCACTCCGGTACTAACCACAATCTCGTCAAAATCACGCAAGTCTGAAGGTTGTGGCTTCGTTTCCAGCCGCACATCAACACCATGCAGCTGCAGTTGGTTTTGGTAATATCTGAGGGTCTCTTCGAATTCATCTTTACCCGGAATCTGTCTCGCCAGCCGAAACTGACCGCCGATCTCCCCGTTTGCTTCAAAAAGCGTCACGGCATGCCCTCTTGCAGCAGCGGTTGTGGCACAGGAAAGACCGGCCGGACCGCCGCCGACGACGGCAACTCTCTTTTTATGTTCTGCTTTGATAAATGGTTTTATCGTTTCATTGCAGGCTCTTGGATTGACCAGACACGTCGCCGTCTGCCGGGCAAAGATCTGATCCAGGCAGGCCTGGTTACAGCCGATACAGGTATTGATCTCTTCGACTCGTCCTTCTTGTGTTTTCTTCACCCAGTCGGGGTCGGCAAGAAATGG
Organism: Desulfobulbales bacterium; assembly: GCA_038204235.1. Classification (GTDB taxonomy): domain Bacteria; phylum Desulfobacterota; class Desulfobulbia; order Desulfobulbales; family Desulfocapsaceae; genus Desulforhopalus_A. The sequence goes on along the minus strand of JBBRDD010000210.1, from coordinate 7,248 downwards.
CCTGGCCATACTGACCATATCGCAACACCCTTCCGCGAGGACAGATTCGGCAACCTGGGGCATGTTGATCCGATTGGTGGTTATCAGTGGCAGGCTGACCTCGCCCATCAACCGTTTGGTTACCCAGGCAAATCCTGCCCTCGGGACCATGGTCGCAATGGTCGGCACCCTCGCCTCATGCCAGCCGATGCCAGTATTAATTATGGTCGCCCCGGCCCGTTCAATCTCCTGAGCAAGCTGGACAATTTCATCCCAGGTCGAGCCACCCTTTACCAGATCAAGCATGGAAAGCCGGAAGATTATGATAAAATTTACCCCGACAGCCTGGCGAACTTCTCTGACTATGGCCAGAGGAAACTTGATTCTATTGGCAAAAGAACCACCCCATTCGTCTTGTCGATGATTGGTTTTCTGGACGATAAACTGATTTATGAGATAGCCCTCCGAACCCATTACTTCCACCCCATCATAGCCAGCTTCCTGTGCAAGGCCGGCACATTTGACGAAATCGTTGATGGTCGAACGGATCCCCCGCCTGCTCAGTTCCCGCGGCTTAAATCGGTTAATCGGTGCCTTGATAGAGGTCGGAGCAACGCACAGAGGATGATATCCATATCGTCCGGTATGCAAGATCTGCATGCAGATCTTGCCATCTGCTCCATGGACCGCATCGGTTATGATCTTATGGTCATTCACCTGAGAACGACTGGCCAGACGAATGGAAAAGGGAGAAACCCATCCGGCCCTGTTCGGGGCCACCCCACCGGTGACCATCAAACCGACGCCCCCGGCAGCACGGGCCGCAAAGTAGGCGGCCATGCGGTGAAAACCGTTTTTTTCTTCCTCAAGCCCCGTGTGCATGGATCCCATCAGGACACGATTTTTCAGGGTTGTAAACCCTAGATCAAGGGGCTGGAGCAGATGTGGAAACAACGAATGTGAATCTTTCATTTCAAATGAACCCGTTATTGAGTATTCTGGATTGATAAAGCTTTCTTCGCATCGCCTGTCTAGTTAATAAAAAACAGGCTCTCCTTCTTATTCTGCCAACGTTCTCATAATACTATGCATTATCAGGGAAATATTTTTCGCCCACCAAGTGAGGCGCACTCCATTTTATTACAGATAACGACCGGCTGTTCCCACAATAAATGCACCTTCTGCGGCATGTATAAAGGAAGCCGATTTTCCATCAAAGACGAGCGAACCATCATGGCGGACATCGATTTTGCCGCCGCCCACTGCCGACGTCAGAACCGGCTTTTTCTCTGTGATGGAGACGCTCTCATTATCTCTCAGGATCGTCTGTTGAACATCCTGTCCGCTATCCGCACCAAACTCCCCTGGGTAACCAGAATCGGCACCTATGCCAACACCAAGAGCATCAAACGCAAAAGCCCGGAACAGCTCCGCGAGCTTTATGACAACGGGCTGCAAATCGCCTATATGGGCCTGGAATCCGGCGACGATGTCACCCTGCATGCTATCAACAAGGGTGCCGATGCGGCACGAATGATCGACATGGGCAAAAAGCTGCGCGCCGCCGGAATCAAACTGTCCATCACCGTCCTGCTCGGTATTGCCGGAAAAGAGCGTTCCCATATCCATGCCCGGGAGACCGGCCGCGTGCTCAGTGCAATCGATCCGGAATATGTCGGCGCTCTCAGCCTGATGCTCACTCCCGGCACTCCTCTCTTTGATGCCGCCGACAGGGGAGAATTCATCCTGCCATCGCCCCATGAAATGCTTGAAGAACTCGCCATCATGCTGGGTGCTACCGAACTGTCAAACGGCTACTTTCATGCCAATCATGCCTCAAATTATCTGCCGATTAAAGCCAAATTGCCCCAGGATAAGGCAGCGACCCTCCAGCTTATTAACCAGGCCCTGCAGGGCAAAGTCAGTTTGAAGCCGGAATATCTGCGCGGCTTATAGTTGGTTTCCAACCCTGGTAAACGCTAAGAAGGCCGGGATAAGTTCCTTCACGAAATAATCTTCTTGTAAAAAACACAAAAAAATTATTTCTAAGTCACTAAACAACAAAACCCCCTGCTGACAATCGCAACAAGGGGTTCATGTCACCTTCTATCAAGACTTTTAAAAACGGTAATTCAAACCGACAGTAATAAGAAAAGCCGCGGCGTCGGTGAATTCACCGTCGATATTACCATCAGCACTCTTTGCGGTACGAGACTCTTTGTAATCATAGAGAGCCGCAATACCGATATCCATCTTGTCAGTTACTGCATACTGCGCCCCCAGGGAATAAATCCAGGCATTGGAATCAGGCAGCTCAAAACCGATATTTTCTGTCGGGACCGGAGTTTGATCATAGGCAAAACCGCCCATTAGGGTCAGGTAATCGGCAAGGGCATAGGTCACGCCGATACGAAAGGCATTACTGTCATCCCATTCTTTGGGTATAGGACGTTCAAACTGAGACGGAGCGGGCGGAAGGCCTGTTGCAGTTGGTGAGAAATTAAAATCGAGATCTTCATACGTCGACCAGAATGTTCTATCCCAGGTAAGTTCCACGTTGAGTTTAGGCAACACATCGTAGGCAACCGAAAGAGCAAAGACAGCCGGGACAGGAACTGAAACATCAGCATTATAGAGTTTATTTAAATATGGACCGGGGTTGGGTCCAAAGCTCAGTGTCGCAGTGTCTTCAAAATCAAGATCGACTTTGGAGCGATAGGTTGCAGAAATATTCATTTTTTCGCTAGGTTTCACGGCAAGGGCCACATTCCAGCCCCATTCTGTTGTATCGCCATCCATATCTCGTGCCAGAGGAATTGGTGTCGCAAAATTTCCTCCTCCTATTGGTACTTTAAAATCATATCCATCACTAGTGACCGTCGCCTTGGCATAGAGCATGCGTGGCCCGGCCGCAATAGAAACCATATCAGCAAAACTATAGGAGACGGTGGGGTTAACCTCAATTACCTTCAGGGTGAATTCCTCGGCAAATGCTTTCGGATAAGGATCTTTCCATTGTTTGGACAAACCGGCCGGTGCGGTTATGGCAAGACCAAAACGCGCGCCGCCTAAGGAAGGGGTAACGACAAAACCGGTAGGCACATAAAAATTCTCTGACTCCGAATTCCCGCTCCGACCTGCACTTCGGGAATCGGCATAATCAATCTCAGTAAGATGAATCCAGGTCGCATCAGCCTCCAGATGCCAGGTATCGGCCATCCAGGCCATGTTGGCGGGGTTGTAATAGGCGGTGTCAGCCCTGGTCGATGAGGCGATGTTGGCCCCGGCTTTTGCCGTCGAATCAACAGACTGCTCCGGAATACGCCATCCGGAAGCCATTGCCGAGCCCGCAGCAAACATTGATACCAGGGCCAAAACAGAAATCTTTTTCTTCATACTTCTCTCCCCTCGGTCTTGAAATTACACAAGTCTGTCAATAGTTGCGACAGACGCTCCTTTCCGCTTATCCGCGAGAATCCCCGCAAGATAAACGGCCTCCCCTCCCATCAACCAAACTTCCTTTTACGTTCAAGTCAACCTGCGAATAAAATACTTCTATCACACATACCATCGCTTGTAATATATAACTGCAATGAATGTCAACCATAAATCATACTGCCTCTACTGAACGCAGTTTTTCAATTTCCTGCAGCATCTCACCCTCCATGGCAACCGCCCTGCCGGTTTTGTCAGCAATCACAAAAGTGATAAGGGCATCGGCAGCCACTTTTTTCGATTCTTTGAGCAGGATTTTCTGATTGAGAACAACACTTCTATTGCCAATTTTTTCAATAGTGGTGGTCGCGACCAACGTCTCGCCAACCGGCACTGCCAGACGATAATTGACGTTGATATTGACCACCAGAAAGATAATGCCCTGCTTTGCCCATTTTTTAAGATCTATTTTCGATTCCAGAGTCGCCCAACGGTCTTCCTCGAAAAACTCCAGATACCTTGCATTATTAACATGCCCGTAAAAATCGGCATGATAACCTCGTACTTTAATTTCCGTCAGATATTCCATAGCATTCACCACCGATTGATAATCATTCACCATCCTTGCCAAAACAACGTAAAAACTGCTGAAGAGCGCTAGGATTATTTGACTTAATAGTTCCCTTCATGAAATCTTTCATGCCGGGACGATAATTTTCCTGCCAGATTTTCAAGAAAAATTCCGGGCTGGTTTTGCAGACACAATCGGCATTATCAAACGTTCGTCCATCGCTGACCGTACAGCTGTCTGCGCTGCATTGAACGGATTTTTTTATATCCCCTATAGAAAAATAAAAGCTTGTTGGCTTGGCAAAAGTTCCAGCAACGAAGGCCTCCGGCAGTTTGGTAAAAAGTGCATCCAGCATTACCTTCTCCTATTTGCCTAAAGAGCCAGAATTTTTGCCGTGAGGGCTGGGACGAACTGCTTTAAGTCGGCGACAACCAGAACATCGGCGACATCACCGATAGGTGCATCCTTATCGGTATTGACCGCAACGATAAATTCCGATTTTTTCATACCGGCGAGATGTTGAATCGCCCCGGAGATGCCACAGGCAAGATACAGTTTCGGAGCCACGGTCTGGCCCGTCGTGCCAACCTGCCGATTATGCTCAACCCATTCGGAATCGACTACCGGCCGACTGGCACCATATTCGCCGCCCAGAGCTTTGGCCAGATCAGCGATCATCGCCACATTTTCCGGCTTACCAATACCCCGACCAGCGCTGACAATGATTTTTGCTTTGCCTAAGTCAACACCACCACTCTCCGCCTGCTCATAGCCGGTGAATTCCACCTTGCCACCACTTTGGCTGGTAAGCTTTTCGACTACTGGTGCAGCACTCGGCACCTCAGCAAGACCGAAGGCTCCGGCCTGCAGGGTCACTACCGTTTTGGCAGTCTTCGGGGCAACATCACGCCGCAGTTTGGAATTACAGACCGGCACAACCATCGTACTGCCTGCTACATCGACCACCTCGGAAATCTGCGCTGCCTTAAGAGCAAAGGCGATCCGTGGAGCAAGATCCCAGCCATAGGAAGAATGCGAGAACACCACCATATCCGGCTGCTCTTTAGCCACGACATCCAGAATCAACTGTTTATGTCCATCCGGATTATATTCCCCGGCAGCAGAAACATCAGCAAGATAGAGTTTGCCGCTGTACTGTGGCAAGACACTGTCACTGCCGACTAGAAACATGACACTCTCTGCCGACATCTTCTCGGCAAACGCCATTAACTCATAACAACTGCCAAGCAATTTTCCTTCTCTACTTTCAGCAATAAGCAATACTTTCATCGTCGTCACCTCTCCTATCCCAGAACTGCAGTTTTTTCTTTTAATATCTTGACCAGCTGATCAACAAGAGCTGCAATATCGCCCTCTAGAACCAGTCCACCGCCTTTCTTTTCAGGGAAGTACATTTTGGCTGTATCCTGGCGGGATTCAACCTTGAGCAAATCGGCCACAGGAACAGACAGAAGTTCTTTTTTCTTGGCCTTCATGATATTTGGTAAAGTGGGATATCGCGGGGTATTCAGGCCGAGTTGGCAGGTAATAACTGCCGGTGCAGCAACTTTAACACAGGCCTTAATGCCGCCCTCAAGTTCGCGTTTTGCTTCTATGAGACCATCTGTATAGGCGAAACGAACAACGGTGGTAATACCCGGCATATCAAGCATTTCGGCGACCAAAATTCCCACCTGACCGCTGCCGCGATCCTGGGACTGCATACCGGTAAAAATCAGATCGAAATTTTTATCTTTGGCGTATTCGGCGATAATGCCGGCAATCTGAAACGGCTCTTTTTTATCAGCCTCTTCGTCGGCGATATGGGCGCCTCGATCACACCCCATGGCCAACGCCTTCTTCATGGTCTCCTTGACCTTCTCAGAACCGATACACAGCACGGTCAAGTCGGAGTCTTTTACCTGCTCTTTCAGCTGTACTGCCTGCTCTACGGCGTATTCATCATATTCATTCATGCGCCAGGCAAGATCGGTTTTCGCATACCAGGTGCCACCGGCATCAACCTTGAATTTAGATTCCATATCAGGAACCTGCTTTATGCAAACCAGAATTTTCATATTTTTCCTCCAGTTGTCATGAACATTTTTTAGACGATCCTTTCCGCAAGGATCTCGGCAATATCTTGTGGACGAAGCGACTCTTCCACTTCGGCGCCCTTCACTCCATCTTCAAACATCGTCAGACAGAACGGACAGTTGGAAACCAATGTCTGTGCACCGGTCGCAGCAGCCATCCTGACCCGTTTGATATTTATCCGCTCACCGATTTTTTCCTCAGCGAGAATCCGGCCACCGCCGGCACTGCAGCAGAAGGCCTCCTCCCTGTTTTTATCCATTTCTACCAGTTTGCCGCCCGCAGCGGTAATAAGTGTTCGCGGCGCAGCATAGATATCATTATGACGGCCCAGATAACAGGAATCATGGTAGGTGCAGGAAAGCTCTTTCGCGTCTATACGCAATGCGCCGGAAGCAATCAATTTTTCCAGGAAGACGACATAGGATTCCACCTCGACATCAAGACCTAAATCACGGTAGTCTTTTTCCAAGGTATTGAAACAATGCGGGCAGGTGGTGACTATCTTTTTCACTCCATAAGATTTTATAACTTCAATATTTTCCACCGCGAGACTTTGATAAAGATATTCGTTGCCCATCTTGCGCATCGGCTCACCACAACATTTTTCTTCCTTACCAAGAATCCCGACCTTCACTCCGGCCGCCTGACAGAGTTTTATAAAGCTTTTGGCGACAGCAATATTCCGTTTGTCAAACGAACCGTAGCACCCGACAAAATAGAGAATATCAACCTCGGCATCCTCAGCCAGTGGTTTAATGCCCATCGACTCCGCCCAGTCACCGCGCTCGGCGTAGCCGATGCCAAGCGGGTTACCGTTCACTTCGGTTGCCTCCATGGCGGTCATCACCTCTTCGCCGGGGAATTCACCTTCCATAAGGACCATAGCCCGGCGGCAGTCAATGATTTTTCGCACATGTTCAATGGCCGCCGGACAGATTTCCTGACAGGCCCGGCAGGTGGTACAGGCCCAGAGGGCTTCTTTACTAAAGCTATCGATCAAATTTGCCTCAGGATTATGAAAGGCAGCCTCACCAAGTTGGTTGACGACTTTCATCGGTGAAAGCGGCTTGCCGGTATTAAATGCCGGGCATCGATCCTGACAGCGCATACACAGGGTACAGGCATCCGCATCGAAGATATCTTTCCAGGTCATTTCCTTCAGGCTG
>JBBRDD010000209.1:0-8196 GCA_038204235.1 Desulfobulbales bacterium | reverse complement strand
TGGCCGCAGTTGCCGAAAAATCCGCGCGAAGGAATGATCCGCCAGTTTCTTACCGGTTTTCCAGGCCTTGTCGATGACGGCAACCGATACTGGATCGATACCGATGCGCCTGCATTCGAACAGGAGATGACTGCTTTTTATGAAGACTATATGCGGGTAGAGGAAGACCCCGGATGCCTGCACAGTTCCCGATTTGCCCTGGGAATGGATTCGGCACCAGGCTTTTTTACCCTGCAGCGCTTTCTTGCCGAAAAACCGTCCGGCCACCTGACCGCCAAGGGACAGGTCACCGGTCCCGTCACAACCGGGATCGGCGTCAAGGACCAGCATGGCAACTCGATATTTTATGATGACAATCTTCGGGACATAGTCATTAAACTGCTAGCGCTGAAAGCGCGGTGGCAGGTGGCCGAATTGCAGAAATGCATCGGTGAAATACCACCTGTTATCTTTATTGACGAGCCCGGAATGGTGAGCTTTGGCTCGAGCGGTTTTGGCGGTGTTTCGCGGGAAATGGTATCCGATGCAGTGGCTGAGGTGATTTGTGCCATAAAAACGGGTGGAGGTCTTGCCGGAGTACATATCTGCGCCAATGGCGACTGGGGTCCCGCCCTTTCTTCAGCCACCGATATTATCAGTTTTGACGCCTATTTTTATTTCGCCAACTTTACTCTCTATAGGGAACAGCTGATCAGTTTTCTCAGTCGTGGCGGCATTCTGGCCTGGGGTATCGTTCCGACAGGAGATCCGCTGGTCGTGGCCGAGGAGTCAGTCGATTCCCTGTTCATCAAGTGGCAGGAACAGGTATCGTATCTCGCAACTTTTGGTTTCAGCGAGAAACAGTTGATGAGTCAGACTCTCATCGCTCCTTCCTGCGGCACGGGCTCGCTGACCCCGGAGCTGGCGCAAAAAGTCCTGGCGATGACGACGGAACTGGCACAATTAGCGAGTAATCTTCTCAAGAACAGGAAATAAAATCTGGATATTACTGTAACCGCAGTGAGTAAGACGGCTCTGCGGTTACAGTAATGCACTGCATACTAATCGATCTGAACAAATATTTTCTTCAAAGCCCCGCAAACCGGACATTTGTCAGGTGCGCCACCAAGCTCGATATATCCGCATACCGGACAGAGATAAAAATCCGTTACATCCATATCCACTCCGGCTTTCACTGCCGCCAGGGCTTTCTTATAAATCAGGGCATGGATTTCCTCGGCATCGACAGCAAACTTAAACATTGTTTTAGCCTTATGGCCGTCGGCCTGGGCCAATTCAACCATTGGCGGGTACATCTCGGTAAACTCATAGGTCTCACCATCGATTGCCGCCTGCAGGTTTTCCGCCGTAGAAGCGATCATTTCCAGTGCCTTGAGGTGTCCTTCCGCATGGATACGCTCCGCCTCGGCGGTGGTCCGAAAGAGTTTGGCGATGTTTTTAAAGCCTTCCTTTTCGGCCTTCTTGGCAAAGGCCCTGTATTTCTGGTTGGCCTGGCTCTCGCCGGCAAAGGCGTCTTTTAAATTTTCTGTTGTTGTTGCCATCTATTTCTCCTTTAAATTATTGAAAAATTGCTACAAATTCTAAGATAAACTGTTTTACTCTACCCGCGGTATACGGGAAGAAAGCCGGGATAAGTACCTTACAGATTGCCTTATTTGCTCAGTTGAAAGGTGCCGGCGGCAACCTCATCGTCAATCTCCTTGAGCGCCCGACGCATCTGCTTGAGGGCCTGATTGACTCGATTCTCGTTTTCCACCAGCGCCAGCCGCAGATATTCATCTCCTTCAATGCCGAAACCAGCACCGGGTGCCAGGGCGACATTTGCCCGGTTCATCATCTCAATGGAAAATTTTATTGAGCCCATCCGAACGTATGGTTCGGGAATTTTTACCCAGAGAAACATCCCCGCTTTCGGAGTTTCAACATCCCATCCCATTTTCCTCAATCCATCGCAGAGGAAATCCCGACGCTTTTGATAGACCGCCACCTGCTCAGTGATTTGCTCATCGCAATCGCGCATAGCAACGATGCCTGCCACCTGAATGGCCGAAAAAATACCGTAGTCATAGTAGCCTTTTATCTTGGCCAGACCACCGATCATCTCGGTGTTGCCGACACAGTAGCCGAGACGCCAGCCTGCCATATTATAGGATTTTGAAAACGACCCGAATTCGACCCCGACGTCCATGCCTCCCGGCACCTCAAGCAGGCTTGGTGCGACCACCCCGTCAAAGGTAATTTTGGCGTAGGCGAAGTCGTTGATAACCATAAAATGGTATTTCTTCGCCAGCTTCACTACCTCGACAAAAAATTCTTTTGAAGCAAGCGTCCCGGTAGGGTTATGGGGATAATTGAGCATCAGGAGTTTTGGACCTGGATACAGCGATTTGCACATCCCGACGATCTGCGCCAGCATGGTGTCTTCCGAACTGAGCTGGATGCGCAGGACATTGGCGCCGGCAATCACTGCCGCGTAGACATGGATAGGAAAAGCCGGTGCAGGAGTCAGCACCGTATCTCCCGGTCCGAGCAGAGCCAGGCATAGATGTGAAATACCCTCTTTGGAACCGATGGTGCAGATAACATCATCGTCCCCGATTAAATCCACCCCATAATTACGTTTATAATAGAGGGCGATCTCCCGCTTGAGATTCTTCATGCCACCGGCCACCGGATAGCGGTGCGTTTTCGGGTCCATGGCGACCTCGCACAATTTATCGGTGACCGGCCCAGGCGTCGGATCCATAGGGTTGCCCATGCCCAGATCGATCACATCATCACCCTTCCAGCGCTTTTCCATTTTCATTTTATTGATCATGCCAAACAAATAAGGCGGCAACTGGTTCATCCGCTCGGCATAGCGTATCTTAAATTTTTCTTCCATGGTTATCCTTTTGGCATAAGAATTGTGCTGTCATTTTGGGTGCATTGCATCTTGAAATGCAGATTGGGCTATCGTACCATTTTCGAATTATCTTGCCAATCACAAGGTTTTTTTTGCGACGCAGGCATGGTTAATATTTGGGTGAGATTCAGGACAGGGATATATGCCAAAAGGATCAGGTAACGGGACTACAGATTACCCGGCAGAGAAAAGGAAATCTCCTTTAAAGAAAATTGGCGTTTGAATCAGTATGGATGGGAAAAGAAAGTGGCGTGGCAAAGACAATACTCTGCGGTCGTATGAAAATTACATCGAGCAGGAAAGAGGCATTGCAACGTGAACCCGTGGTTACAAGATAGACTGGCCCTGCCAAAGCCTTTCAGGAGAAACTCCTGTGGAAATATTCAGTAAGGTGGCAATATCAGCGGTCGGATATGCGCCGGCAAACAGTTGACCCTAGGTTTATGTATCGAGATCATCACTTTGCAACATACATTTTGTATCAACAAACCACCCCGGCCAGACCAACATCTACTGGCAATTTCAAGCTAAAATGCCTCCCTCGGGAATGCAACAGCCAGTATCTGATCTAACTAGGGTGATTGTATCTTACTATCCTTTCGGGCACTTACTGCAACGTTTATCACCGTCTTTTTTCGCTTTGCCGCAACATTTTTTCTTCGTCTTCTTCGCCATTACCCGCTCCTTGTCGATAGAGTCCTCTCTATTTTGCAATCCATCTTCGCAAAATTATTTGGTGCTCCTAAAAAGTAAGCAATGCAGACAGGTTCGTCCAGCATGATTGGAAATAATCATCGCCGTGGGTGAACAATCTAAAGTGAAAAAATAAATACTCTATCCAATTACGACAGGATTCCGCCATTTCCTCCCCAACATCCTGTGCAAAAAAGAAACCCTCAAAAATCATTGTACGGTGATACCTTCCAAATAAGAGTTGGGCAAAATACCAGATTCGGGATTTCAATGTTAGATTAACTGCAGAACAAGAGTGTGTTCCTCTATACTAGAAACTCTGTTGACCTATTTTTTTGGCACAAAAAATGCACCATTAAGACATCTGATGTCCAATTTTCAGAAAGGAATTTTCTCCTGGGAAATTTCCCGACAAAGGCAAAACGACTCCCGAAAGGGCGTGACGCAAAACCACCGGCCTAACGTTTCTCGCCAGAGAAATCAGGTAGCGGGGTCATCGAAAGAGGTAGCCCATGGCAGTATTGAAGAAAAGCCACACTGTTATTTTCTCCATTTTTCTGTTCTTCTTAACAACCGTTGCAGCACATGCGGCTGAGGCAACTTTCAGCTGGACAGCAAACAGTGAACCCGTCTCCGGTTACAAAATCCATTACGGAACAAGCAGTCGAAATTACACTTTTGTAACTGATGTCAAGCTGCCGGAGGCAGTGAACGGAAGTATCGTCGCAACGGTCCAGGGATTACAAAATGGCATTACCTACTATTTTGCAGCAACTGCCTACTCGGCAACCGAGGATAGCGATTACTCCATCGAGGTCGTCTATACCGTGCCTGGTGACGCAACGCCATCTCAACCACCCATAGCCGACAATATCTCTCTGGAGGGGAGCGAAAACACGCCTCTCTCCGGGCAGCTGAACGCCATCAGCGCCGATGGCACTCCGCTGACATTCACGGTAACTTTGCAACCAGGCCATGGTACATTAGCCGTAGACGAGACTACAGGTTCCTTTAGCTATACTCCTGCACTTAATTATGCGGGCAACGACACGTTCTCCTTCACAGCCAGCAACAGTGCAGGTACATCAAGCCCTGCAACAGTAACCATCCTTTTATCCCCTGCTAACAATCCCCCGGTTGCAGACAATATCGTTTTTTCTGTCAATGAAGACAGTGTCTATTCAGGAACCCTCTCAGCAACAGATACTGATGGAGACAACCTCATATATTCACTCGTCGCCCAACCGCATAACGGGACAGTTGCAATATCTTCCAGCGGCACGTTCACCTACATCCCGGGTCACGGTATCTCCGGCACCGACTCTTTCACATTCAAGGTCAGTGACGGCAGCAGTGATTCAAATACAGCCCAGGTGAATGTTACCATACAACATGTCAATAAAGCGCCTATCGCGCAGAACAGGAGCTTTTCCGTCGATCAGGGAGTTCCATACAGCGGACAACTTGTTGCAACAGATGAGAATGGAGACGTGGTACACTTTTCCATAGCGACAGCCCCTGAAAAAGGCAATCTTCTTCTTGACGACAATGGTTCCTTTACATATACCCCGGATACTGATGCATTAGGAGCAGACCTGTTCACCTTTGTGGCAACAGACGGGACTGCTGCTTCCGACCAAGGTACTATTAATATCCTCATAAATGCAGCAACCAATGATCTTGCTTTCGAACTCGGTGAACTCGTGGTCACTTCAAACTGGCAACATGTCGACTTGAGCAATCAATATTTGGCGCCATCGATAATCGCCAAATCAAATACCATGAACGATCCTGAGGCTGGAATCGTGTCTATCCGTAACCTGACCAGCAGCGGTTTCGACATCCGGATCCGCGAGTGGGACAATGTAGATGGTTTTCATCCGGAAGAGACAGTCTCCTTTATGGCAATGGAACGGGGTCACCACCAGATAGCCCAGAACGTTTATGCCGTCGCTGATTGCATCAGCATTTCAGGCATTAACACATTCCAACCGATAAACTTTACCAATTCCTTTTCCAGCCAACCGGTTGTTTTGTCATCGATTGTCACCGAAAATGAATCCAATGCGGCAATTCTCAGAATGAGTAATATAACGCCTCAGGGGTATTCCATCACCATGCAGGAACAGGAAAACAACGATGGGAGCCATGGTCAGGAAAGAGTCTGCTACATTGCTATGGAGAAATGGTCCGGCGTGGTAGATGGCCTTATGATCGAGACAGGATCAACCGAAAAAATCCTCACCGACAAAACATCGACAGTTTCCTTTAAGCAGCAATTTCCAACCACCCCCTTCGTCCTGGCCGACATGCAGAGTGCCAATGACATAGATACGGCCATTTTAGGAATGAGCAATCTTTCCGTCACCAACACCGGGATGACAATTCTGGAAGAACAATCAGCAGACAATGAAACAAGTCATGTCGCCGAAATTGGCGGATATTTTGCGATCACCCCATACAATCCGGATGAAGATAGCGACAATGACGGCCTTACTAACGAAGCAGAACGTATCATTCACACCCATCCGGGTCTCTGGGACACCGACCAGGATGCGATAAATGACGGCAATGAATATCGTCACTGGCTCAACCTCGGAATAAGCCCAGAGGTTGATAGCGACGGAGATGGTATACCCAACCTTCAAGATAATGACTCCGACAATGATGGAGTTCCTGATGGGGTCGAAATCTTCAAGGGATTCGATCCGACCAGCCGACAATCGTTACCATCTTTTAAGTATGAAACCGGTGAACGTACCGTAGGTACCTCTCCGGTATGGATAAGTTTCAAAAACAGCTACATAGAACCGGTAGTTTTTACCGACACCGTAACGGGGAACAACCCCGACCAGATTATCGTCCTGATCAGCAATATCACCGCAAATGGCTGCAGCATCCAGCTGCAGGCGAATGATTATCTGGACACCAGCCACAACATGAATAAGATAAGTTTTATCGTAACAGAAAATTACGTTGCAGCTGAAAATCAAAGCCCTGAACCAACTGTTGCGCCGAAGAGCAAATCCAGACGATTCAACGCAAAGACAATGTCATCGTTAATTTTCTTGTACAGCGAGGCCGTGCAGCGTACGAATAAATCCAAATAAATATCACCTTGCATTAATCGATGAGCTGCAAAAAACCTTAAGGAACGTGGGAAATTGAAGAAGAGTCGGAAGGAGAAAATTGCCTAAAGAAGATATGGGAGCAGGCTTTGTTCAAGCACCACAGCAGACTAATTCATTTTTAAACCAATTCCGCATCGCATAAGAAATTTTTGCGAGAAGAAGACAACAGAAAAGCGTCTCTGTCTCCCGCTAACTTACATTTCTACCTGGATGCAGGTGTGACATGTTATGAATCAGGCGGAATCAAAACGAAATTGCCAACATGTTTCTTCTCGAGAAACTCGCGTTGCGCATCCGCTATGCGTTCGAGCGGAAATATTTTCGCGACAAGCGGCCGAAACTCGCCGCGCTCGATGTACGAAATCAGATTTGAGAAAATGGCTTCATCCCATGCAGTGCAGCCGATCAACGTCAAATCTTTCAGATAGAAGGTTCGCATGTCGAGTGTCACTAAAGGACCTCCGATCGCCCCGGAGGACACGTATCTTCCACCTCGCTTCAGTACCTTCAGCAGACCTCCGAAAGCTGGCCCTGCAACGTTGTCAATAACGACATCCACAGAGTTCTCGCCAAGACGGTCAACGACATCATCATTACGATCGATAACACGATCGGCGCCGATGGAAAGCACCTGTTCCATCTTCGCCTTCGCTGCAATCGCTGTCACAATGGCGCCCCGCCGTTTTACCAGTTGCACGACAGCCGAACCGACGCCACCCGACGCTCCTGCAACCAAAACATGCTCCCCCTTACACACCTCGCCACGATGAACCATGTTTTCGGCGGTTCCGTAGGCACAAGGGATAGTTCCAAGCTCGGCATCACTCCAGTCGCAGTCCACGGCGAACACCTCTTCTGCAGGAACTTTGACAAACTGAGCAAAGGCGCCGTCGAAATCAGATCCCATCCAGATGTTGTCCATCGACCCAAAACCAGATTTTCGCATGCATGACCGTACAAGTACGCGTGAACCGATAGTCCTTTTATCCCCGCCAGGAGCAACGGCAATAATACGGCCACAGCAATCTGTGCCCTGGATGAAGGGGAAAGGTGTTGCCTCGTTCCATCCCCCGTCAGCTTTTTCTGTTACCACCTGTCCCTCGACAGTTGCCGCATCCTCTGTACCTGTTGTTATCGAGGAAGAATACCAGCCAATGCGTGTATTTATTTCAGTGTTGTTGACCCCGGCGGCGAGGACTTGCAGTAAAACCTCGCCCGCCTCAAGTGTCGGCAGCTTTACCACACGGCACTGGAGTTTGTCGTATCCGCCATTGCCGGCGGTGACAATAGCCTTCATGACTTTGCTCAAGTCTTGTGGATCAAATCGATCTTGTTTTGGATCCGTATCCCACTTAATTTTCATGCTGAATCTTCCTTTCATTTCTAAGAAGTGCTCGGATCATTGCGGAGAGATTGCAAAATTCTAATAGGGAATGAGTGACTGTAAAGCTGAGAACGATAAGCTTG
>JBBRDD010000208.1:0-8228 GCA_038204235.1 Desulfobulbales bacterium | reverse complement strand
CAGCAAGAGGTGTATTGGCAAGAATCATTGCCAGCGCGGCAGTCACCATAAGCAAGAGGCCACTGCCGGATTCGGAGTGGATCACATCGGAAAATCGACGGATAATTGTGTCTTTCATCTTTTTGTTGCCTTACGTAACTTTGAGAGATCCCAAATCCTGGTAAAAGGATGATCAGCCCTGTCATGAAATAAGATCATAACAGTTTAATCCAGTATTTTCGGGTGTCAATACAGGCTTCAACTTATGTCGAAGTTGCTGGCATGGCCAGTATGGCGAAATTAAGGTAAAAATGCTTGCCTTGCTGACGAAGCAGCCCTACATATACCTTGCAGTTGCTGGTGCATTCAGGAGGCTGCAAGATGTGCAGCACTAAATATTCTGCTGTAATGAGCTGGAAAAAAGAGAGACATTATAATGAACGCGGTTTTACTCAGTATCCTGTGGATAGCCTGGTGTACCATGCATTCCATCTTGATTGACGCCTCAATACTCCGGCGCATTAAAACCCATGCACCCGGCCTGACCCGGTACTATCGACTGCTGTATAACGGATTGTCCCTGGTCACCATCGTGCCGCTGATCATTATGACGAAAATGGCCGGCGGGCCGGTGGTCGTCAGCTGGGAAGGGAACGCTGTTTTTGTTCGGGTGATTTTTGTTGTCATTGCCTTTCTGCTTTTTAGAGGCGGTGCGCAAAAATACGATTTACAGTATTTTCTCGGGCTTAAGCAGCTGCAGACGGGAAAGGAACATCTTTTGCTGAGCGAAACAGAGGAGTTCATTGAGACCGGTATTTTTGCTATTACCCGACATCCGTGGTATCTGGGCTCTTTGCTATTCATCTGGTCAATGCTGGCCGAATATCCTCTGCCGGTTTTTCTCGCCGTGTGCATCTTGAGTGTCTATCTGGTGGTCGGCACCATGCTTGAGGAGAGAAAGATAATTGCGCAATACGGTGAGAGTTATCGTCGTTACCGGCAGCGGGTGTCAATGTTATTTCCCTGGAAATGGCTGGTACGGTTGATACGATGAGACGCCTCGAACGGCTTTTTTGCCCTGCCTGAAGTGTGTACCACAATGTAAGATATTATTTTCCTGCAACTTCTTTGTAAATCTCTTCCTTCGCAAATTCTTTCTAAACAAAAATTTGGAGAATCGAATTGGTGAATTTCAATATTCGCATGTAAATTTATACACTTTCTCCGCTAATGATGTATATTTTAAATATGTGTTGAGAATAATTATTGACTTGATTTGACCAGAAAAAGACCAGAATGGAACTTATTCCGACCAAACAAGATGATAGGTTTTTAATCGTACCAAAATTATTCTTAAGCACTGATACGAAGCGGAGTTTAGGTCTTAACAGACGCCTTAGATGATAGAAGGAGAAATTTCGGTGATTCATAATTTCAATGATGACATTTCAACCCCGGAAAAATTTGTTGTAACTCTTGAACTGGTCCCAGGTCGTGAATCGAGCGGCAGGACAATCGACACGATCACCGGAATCGCCAGGGAGGCTCAAGCCGACGGAAGAATTACGGCGGTGTCGATTACCGATAACCCGGGCGGGAATCCGGCACTCAGTCCCGATGCACTTGGCCATGAAATCCTCAATGATGGAATGGATGTTATTGTCCACTTTACCTGTCGCGATACCAATCGGGTGGGCATGGAAAGCCGGGCACTGCAGCTTGCCCATATGGGCATGAAAAACATCCTGGCCCTGACCGGCGATTATTCCGGCAAAGGGTTTGGGGGAGCCGGCTCGCCGGTCTTTGACTTTGACTCAGTCATTCTTACCTCGATGCTGAGCAGCCTCAATAAACGACTCATACGATCGGGCCATTCCAGTATTTTTGTCACCGGTTGTGCTGTGTCGCCATTTAAATATACCGAGGCGGAAGCCTGGGTCCAATACAAGAAGCTGGAACGAAAAATTGAGGCAGGTGCCACGTTTGCCATCACTCAGCTTGGTTACGATATTGACAAATATGAAGAGCTTCTGCTGTATAACAAGGATAAAAAAATCGAGGCGCCGGTCCTTGCTTCTCTGTATTTACTCGATAAACGATCCGCCCGACCGATGCACGCCGGCAGAATTCCCGGTGTCCATGTCACCAAAAAACTCTACGATAGAGTGATGCAGGAATGGGAAGAAGCCGGTGAAGGCATGAAACACGCCATTGAACGGACGGCTCGGCTGGGCGTTGTCCTCAAAGGTATTGGTTATAAAGGTATTCACCTTGGTGGAATCCATGACAGTTTTGCCACTGTTGGTAGAATTCTCGATCGGATGGCGGCGATTGAACACAACTGGCTGGACTATATCGACGAGTTTCGTGAGGACGAACCCAATCGTTTTTATCTGTATAAACAGGCAGAGACGGCAAAATTGGTTATTCCAGGCAAAGAAACGATAAAAGTCAAACTCACCGATAACTTTCATTACCTGTTTCTGCGCACAGCCCATGAACTTTTTTTTGATAAACGTGCAGCACTCGCGCCGATGTACAAAAAGATTTCCAGTTCGCTGGATAAAAGCAACACCTCGTGGCTGTTAAAAGTATTCCTGGAAGATCCTTTTAAAAAGATGATGCTTTCCTGTCAGAGTTGCGGTGATTGCGGTATCCAGCATGTGGGATTTCTCTGCCCAGAGTCAGGCTGCCCGAAGCATACCCGAAACGGTGCCTGCGGGGGGAGCAATAACGGCTTTTGCGAGGTGAATACGGACAAACTTTGTGTTTGGGTTAGGGCCTACCAGCGGATGAAAAAGCATGGAGAGACCGACAAACTGACCCGTGAATTTGTGCCGCCGCGACTTTGGGAGCTGAAAGATACCAGTTCATGGATCAACTTTCACCTGGAGCGTGACCACCAGAAACCGCTGTAACCACCTGAGCGGATGCTGTAACCCTATGAACAAAGTGTACCGGGGAGATATGGAAAAGTATTTTGTCCGGATGTCGGTTTGGATGGGATTATTTGTGTGGCGTTATAGGGAGACATTTCTTGTGTTCGGCTGGCAGCCGGCTTGTTTGTAAAACAAGCCGGTAACCAATTTTGCGATATGTACTTGGGAGAGCTGCCGGAGTCTTATATTCCACGTTTCCGTAAAAAATATTCCGATTTTCCGGTTTCTTGTTGGCTCTGTCGATTTCGCAACCCCTCCATCACTGCACATAAGCGCGTATATAAACACGTACATAAACAATTTGCAGGTTGAGCGGTACGATTTATGCATTAAATTTTGTGTGTCACGTGGTGTGTCTGCTCAGACGTTATCATAACGATAGATACAAATTACAACCTCCTTGGGGGTAAAAATGTATAAAATCACAAAATTATATAAAATTTCGGCTTTTCTTGTTGTTTTTATTACTCTTTCAATTGTTACAGTCGCCGCTAATCTCCTTTGGAACGGTGGCAGCAAGACTGACCGAATTGGTCTAGGTAACGACCCTGCTTCAGATTTGAAAATGGATACTCAGCGGCCGGTTTCTGATGAACCTTCTGCAGGACGACAGGCAAATGTCAAAGTTGGAGTAGTAAAACAGCCTGGGACCGTCAATGACGCTCCTTTTCAACATAAATATCCTGAGTTTGACAGTCCGTATGTAGCAGAATTGAATTCTGATCAATGGTTCGATGCCAATAAAACACACGGCGTCATAGCTTCTTTATTTGATTCCCCTCTTAAGGATGGGAATCGTAGTGATGTTAGCCCCGCCAATATTGGTGGTATTGGTCTGAACAGGATTGGCAGTGGCGGCGGCGGCAGCAGTAGCAGTGGAGGCAGTGGTGGTGGCAGTGGTGGCGGTAGCAGTGGTGGCAGTAATGACGCTAACAGTGGTGGCACTGGTGACGCTAACAGTGGTGGCCCGCCCGATGAATATGTGTACCTGCCTGATGGCGTCCCTGGCATTCCAGACGTGGGGCAAATTCCGGTCATCTCTGTCGAACCTGTTCCCGAGCCAGCGACTATGCTTCTTTTGGGAGCAGGCTTAGTAGGCTTAGTAAGTTATCGTCTAAAAAGGAAAAAATCGTAATCAAAGAAGGAAGTCCTTTCGTCATTGACTTCAAGGACAGCTGACTCTTCCCGCTCCGAGGCACTTTTAAGAAGTGTGCTTTCAGAGCGGGATTTTTTTGGTCATTTTTTCCAGAGCTGTCAATTTCGTGATGATCAGTTGACATACCTGGCGGGTCCCTCCGGTGCGCGGCAATAGGAAATCCTGTACCTGTTTAATCACCTGGTCCCTGGCGACAACACTATTCAATGCGTTGAGCAACACGGCTGTGAGCTCGTTTTCGTTGGTGACCTCGATTACCAGCCCGGCTGCAACGATGTCCCGACCAATCCAGGCAAAATCGTGCCAATGTGGGCCGATGATCGGTTTGAGTCCGAACGCTAAAGGTTCAAGAAAGTTCTGCCCGCCCAGATTGGCGAGGGATCCCCCGACAAAAGCAGCTTTTGCCAGCGCATATGCCCCGGCGAGTTCGCCGAAGATATCCCATACAATAACCGTTCCGGGCGATTGACGGTCGATAATTTTTGAGCGTTTAACGGCCTTGATATTTTGTCTGGTCAGCATTTTGAGCAAATGATCAGCCCGCTCGATATGCTTGGGAAAGAGGCCGACGGTGATGTCCTGGCGGAGAGCGAGGATTCCGGCGACTGTCTGAAGGATCTGTTTCTCTTCTGCACGGCGAATTGAGCCAAGCAGTAAGAAAGGACTGTTTTCGGGTAGATGAACACCAATAGGATTGTCCTCCGGTCGACCGGGCCGTGGGCATATTCGGTCGAACTTGATGTTGTCCATCAGGCTGACTTTTTCGGGACCGACCAGTCGGGAAAACCGCATCTTGTCGGTTGGGGATATGGCCAGGACTTTTTCGGGACCGTACTCTTGAAAGAATTTTGCGAAATATTTATAGGAACGAAAGCTTTTTTCCGACATCCGGCCGTTCACAAGCATGACCGGCACCTTATTTCTTTTTGCCCTTATTAAAAAACCGGGCCACAGTTCAGTCTCGACAATGACTGCCAGTTTCGGTTGAAACCGGCTGAAAGCTTTAGCCATGAGATGTGGCGCATCAAAAGGAAAGTAGGCGACAGAGACGTCAAGAATGCCGCCGGGGGGGAGTTTTTTACAGCCTCTGCCTAGACTGTCAATGCCTTGTTTGGTGCCGGAGGTAACGAGTATCCGCCATTTTTTTTTATTGGGTAACAGTGGACCAAGTCCTTCCAGTATCATATTGGTCAGCATTGACTCGCCACCGGATGCTGCCTGGATCCAGATATCGAACGGGCCTTCTGCAACATCTTTTAAGGTCCTCTGCTGCCAGCCATGTCCCACTCTTGGCAACCCTTTTAAGACCAAAAGGGCTGCCAGCCAGGCCAGTTCGTAGATAATGAGAACTATGTTTATCAAAGGAAGATCGCCGGCAAGGATTCAGGAAGTCGTGGTTGACAGCATTAAAATAAAAATGAGTTATCCGGAGATAGTATCGTGTTTAAGAAATCATTTCAATCCTGATGGTATTGTAAAAACTCTTCATCTACTTCGTTGTTACAAATTTTATATCATTACAACGTACCCTGGTACGCCGAAATGATATAAAAATCTTACGCTTCATAAATGAAGTTTTTTACTTAGCCATCTTGTAATCGGACTTTTTACGATTTTATCAATCCTCAGCTGGTATTAATCCTGCTAGAGTGTGTTTTGCGGGATTTTGTTTAGTACTCGCTTGTCGGGTGCTCTTTTCAGTACCCCCTAGAGGGGTGTAAGTTCCATCACGAAATAATTTTCTTGTAAAAAGCACAAGAAAATTATTTCTATGTCACTAAAACCCTATCCGGAGAAAAAGATCATGTCATCTCGCAAAACGGTCGGATTGGTGCTTGGCAGCGGAGCCTCTCGCGGTTGGGCGCATATCGGTATCATTGAAGCGCTTCAGGAGGCCGAAATTCCCATTGATTTTATTGCCGGTTGCAGTGTGGGGGCCTATATCGGGGCACTTTATGCGAGTGGCAGCATCAACAGTTTAAAGAAATTCCTGCTTCGGATGGATGGCAAAAAGATCTTTTCATATTTCGATGTCGTTTTTCCCCGTTCCGGCCTGTTGAACGGGTCCAGGCGGGTTCAGGAACTCTTTTCGATGCATACCGATGTGCAGACTTTTGCCGAACTCAACATCCCGCTGGTGATGGTGGCAACCGATCTTATGCTCGGGGAGAAGGTCGTTTTGAAATCGGGCAATATCATCGAGGCCCTGAGAGCTACTATGTCCTATCCTGGACTCTTTGCCCCGGTCCAGATCAATGGTCGATGGCTGGTAGATGGGGGGCTGGTCGATCCCGTTCCGGTCGGGGTTGCTCAGGCGATGGGGGCGGGCATCGTCATCGCAGTAGATCTCAACAGCAGGATTGTTTCCCGCGTCAGGCGGCATCAAGGTATAACAGGGGAAGAAAAACAGATCAAATCATCGACCATGGCAGCAGAAGGGGAACCGGACAGCCGCAATGAGTTAATAAAAAGGATGATTGATTTTTATGAGAGTGCAGAAAGCAGATTAAAAATAAAGACCAGCGAACTGCTGAAACGCGATGTATTGACTCCGGATATTATTGAAACGGTCATGACATCCATCAGCATCATGCAAGAACGCATAACCCGCATCAATCTGGCGGTCGATCGGCCGAACATCCTGATTCAACCGCGTCTGGGCGAGTTGAAAATGATGAATTTTGATCATGTGGCGCACGCTATCGAGGAAGGATATATCGGCGTTCAGGAAAAGCTCGAAGATATCCACAATCTTTTAGAATCGTCCTGAAGAGGGTTGCGGTCATACCTGGTTGCCATGCGGCGCATGGCAACCAGGTTCAATTCGAAGTTTTTAGATGGCTATGGAGAAAGGTTGATATACCAGTCAAAATCCTACAACGACGTAGATCGGCCTTTTTTACAACGCCATCATTTTTTATTGGCTGAGTGGTAGCGGTCAGTGGTGCGATCCTGCAGGTAAATATTGGCGAAATTATCGCGTCTGGCGGTATCAAACCATTGGTGCCCCTGCTCCTGGCAGGCCGCGCAGGCGTCGACCGGGATATGGATGGCCAGGATCGGCTGCCCCCGGTTGGCCGATGATTCAATCCGCAGGGCGCCGCCGCAGTCATCGCAGATGCGGATAGTCTCCTGCTGTTGTTCCTGAATATTATCGGTGTCATAGTAGATGTTGCGGGTGCGCTGGTCCGGGTTGTCCATGCTCCTAATCGATCTGGTCAGTGCCTCCCGGTTGTGCCATTGTTCCAGAACTCTTTCGCCAAGCTTATGGATATATTCGGTGGTTTCTTTGCTTTGCCGATAGGCTGCAGGATCATAGTCCGGTTCACTCAGGTGGTCGTAGTCCAGACCAGCCATGGCCAGAATAATACCGGTGTTGACATAGGGCAGGGCTCCCTCGATGGCATAGCCACCCTCCAGCACGGCGATATCAGCCTGGAGAAGCGTGGTCAACTCCGCATATCCTCGAGCGGACAGGTTCATGTTGGTAATAGGATCGGAATAATGATTGTCCTGACCGGCGGAATTGATGATCAGTTCCGGTTTGAATTCATCCAGGATCGGCAGGACCATTTCCTTGATAGTATACAAAAATCCTTCATCTGAGGTGTTGGGCGGCAGAGGGATGTTGACGGTGGTGCCCACGGCATTGGGGCCACCCCGTTCTTTTATGAAGCCGGTGCCGGGATAGAGGGTGCGACCGTCCTGATGAAGGGAAATAAACAGGGTATTGGGGTCATGCCAGTAGATGTCCTGAGTGCCGTCGCCGTGGTGACAGTCGGTATCGACAATGGCGATCCGCTTCACCCCGTAGGCACGGCGGATATACTCGATCATGATCGCTTCGATGTTGACGTTGCAGAAACCGCGGCAGCCATGGACGATGCGGCAGGCATGGTGACCGGGAGGGCGCACAATGGCAAAACCACGTTCAACGGTGCCGTCCATTACTGCCATCCCGATGGTTTTGGCCCCGCCGGCACTGATGAAATGGGATTCGGTCATCACCGCCCAGGGATCGGGTACACAAAAGTGCACCCGCTGTACATCGTTTATCGTCACCAGGTCCGGCTTATACTCATAAATACCTTCAATATCGAGCAGTCCCTCTTCAAACACCTGATCCTGGGTGTAGAGCAGTCGTTCCTCTCTTT
>JBBRDD010000207.1:0-8256 GCA_038204235.1 Desulfobulbales bacterium | reverse complement strand
CTTAAGTTCTGCCTCCAGAGCCTGTTTAATTTGATATGCTGCCTCTTTACTCTGCAGAAGTGCTTCTTTTTTAAGCTGCTCAGCCTCAACTATGGCATTTTCAATAATCTGATTGCTTTGAATTTTTATGTTTTTTTCGTGTCCCTCAATAACCAGTTTCCTGAAATAAATACCCAGGAATGTACCGACAAAGAGACCGATGAATACGAGTAAATATGGATGACTTAATGGATCCATTGATCATTCCTATCTGGTGATGACTGACAGGATTTAAGAAAAAAAGCAGAGGAAAACAAAATAATTGGAGGGAGTTTTGAGACGCTCGCAACTGGTCCACTTCGATCAGACCAGGACAAGTGGGATAAATAACAGCACAATTACTGCTCGGCCGCTTGCTGTTACTTAACTGAAATCAACAACCTTTCAAATAAACACATTCAACCAGTTGATGACCTCTCCTCAAATCTGCAGATAGTTCCAAGGTCATTGACCATTTTTTCTTTCCCTGACAACAACACACTCCGTGCCATAACACAATCACCATCGTCAGGTTGAAACTGAACAATCCGTTTTACGTTCAGATAATTACAATACCAGCGCACTTATTTCTGTGCACCGCCCCTACTTCAGGAGTTATTTCACATTTTTATGCGAGAATAAGTCAATCCGGACAACGCAGTTTCAGCGAATTGCCCGGAGAAATATCTAAAAAAGCATTTCTGCTTCCCTTGTTTAATATTTTGTTCCAGCAGCACTTTTCTGCTCAAGTCAATCTTCTTTTATATGTTTAACCGGCTTCATTTTTCCAAAAACAGTTTTTCAGAAAATATCAGGCCGGATAGAAAAAAAATTAGCAAATACCTGATTCCATTCATCATGAATGAACATCTTCCCCACACTGCCGTGTCTCCAGGAAAGTTAAACCTATATAATAGGTGGGCAGCCTCATAATACTTTCGGGAAATTCGCTAAGCGATTTTCCTTCTTGTAACAGTGGAGTTACCCTTTTTTTGGGAGTTGGCTCAACACACACTGAAGATCACCAACAGTGCAGGGAAAATTTTATTTGTTTACAATGTATTCAGTTATACAAAAATTGGTATCTTTTGTTCCATATACAAGCAATTTCACTATTAAAGAAATTATAACAGACTTTCCGGCAAACGAAAACAATTTATCCTTCAAGGCATCAATCCGAGAGTAATTTCGATCTGATTTCTTCATTGAGTCGAATAATTCTTTCCTCCGAATCCCTTTTGTACCCTTCGAACTCATGCATAAGTTTAACATGGCGGGAGGCGATATTCAGACAGGCCAATATCGCCACCTTTCCAACAGGCAGGGTTCCAGAGGTTTGTGGTGAGTTCGTCTCAACGAGTTGGCGAACCATTGAAAAAATGGTTCTCAGTTCTTCTTCTGAGGAAGCAGTATAAAACTTATACTCCTGACCGAGTAGTTCGAATCTTACCAACCTTTCCGTTTCAGACATATCAATCCAGATCCACCATTATTTTAGTACCTTACAGATTATTTTCTTTTTTTCAAAGAAACCTATCTGTCTCAAGGTACTTACACCCCTCAAGGGGGTACTGTACTGAGTTCCGCTTATTTCCAGTTTACCGGGGTTCAACTGTGCTACGTGCCTTGATCTCTACTCGTGTCCCTCTCGCTATTTTTTGGAACCGGTCATTGAAAAGAGGTCATGCTGTACTCGTCTTTCATCTTCATCCAGTCCGGAGGCAGATTCCTCTTCTATTGCATGATAGTCTTCTTCATCAGATTCCGAAATCTCAACAGATTCATCTACAATCACCGCCTCACCCTCATCGAGATTGAGCTCCCAGTCTTCTATCTGATCAACTATTTTATTGACCCTTTCACTTATCTCGTTTCGCTCGGTGACCTTAGAAGCGATGGTGTCTCTCAATTCTTCAATAAGCAGATCTCGCTCATACACGTCTTGCTCAAGTTGCGATTTTTCCGCCTTTAAAGCTGTAAATCGTGTCAATATTTTCTCAACAAATTTTTCCAGCCGCTGCAGCTCACTTTCCCGATCCATATTTTATCCCCCTCTCCTCTCAGTTTTCTCAAGGAATTTTTATTTATTGAATTTTTGATTGACTGTGCCTTCGTATTTTTAGCAATGTTCTCAAGGTGTGCCTTTTTCTCTTGCAATCGGAATATACCATGCACCCAGCACACTGCAACCTCTATCAGATTCGACAATAACTCCAATCGATCGGTCTGGCATTGTTATATGGCATGAAGCCATGGAAAACTCTGGGATCACTATCAAATACCATTGGCAAAAAATATTTGTCCCCTTCCCACATAGGTAGCTGAAGAATTTTTTCTACATCAACCCAGACCAGATCACCTTCGTCGTTTGACGTCATTGGCGTGCCGCTGAAACGATCAATTCGGAAGATAAAACCAAACCAGTTCTCACCCTGCGACCCGAACCCCGTCCAATTAATCGTTCCCCGTAAGACCACTTCCTCACAGGATATATTGGCTTCTTCGCGTATTTCCCGGACCAGGCAATGATAAATATCTTCCTCCGGCAACATTTTCCCTCCCAGACCGTTGTATTTACCCAGATGCTGGTCTTCGAGTCTCTTGTTTCGATGCACCAGCAATGTCTGTTTGCGATCGGGAGACATGATATACCCCAGGCTAGCAACTATCGGAGTGTACATCGCAGTCCCAGTTTATTTACTGTTAAATGAAGATACATATTCCGCTGCTCCTTTTCTTGTGATACTATTAGATCTAAATCCGTTAATTTTCTTCGATAATTTTCCAACAAGAGACCAGACAGCACCCCTATGAAAGCCTCAGCACCCGTTCAAATATATTCAGCAGGAAGCGTGTTCACATGCCTTTGTGTCTTTCTGCTGTTATTATTCACATCGTTTTATTGTCAGGCCTCGGTCCCTGATAAACAAAAATTTCCACATTATGAAGCTATCAGTAAAAACGTTGCATTCTGGGAGAAGATATATTCGCATTACTCCCTTACCGAGGCAGTTATACATGACTCAGAGGATTTAGCAAAGATATACGAAGTTATTCCCCTGCTTGGAGAAGATGTGCCGGGAGCGGCTAAATACAATGAAATTTTCCAGCAGCACGCCAAGGAAAAATACCGCGTAATTCTGAAAAAAATTGCCACCCAGAAGCCGACAACCCGCAGCGAGATAAGAGTGGCCGCGCTATTTTCTGGGAAAAACCGAACCCGGGATTTAGCTCTGGCTACAGAAAATGTACGCAGCCAGAGGGGACAGAAAGAACGTTTTCTGGCCGGAGTAATCCATTCCGGCAGGTATATAAGCGAAATAAAAAGGCTTTTTCGAACCTATAACCTTCCGGAAGAACTGGCATATCTCCCCCATGTAGAATCTTCGTTTAATTTTAAAGCCTATTCCAAATATGGCGCTGCCGGGATCTGGCAGTTCACGCGGGAAACCGGCAAGGGTTACTTGACAATAGATCCTACCGTCGATGAACGCCTCGATCCGATTCTGGCCGCCCATGCTGCCGCAAAATATTTAAAAAACAGCTACGAGACTCTCAACAACTGGCCTCTTGCCCTCACCTCGTATAACTATGGGTTATCAGGGATGCTGCGAGCGGTAAATGAACAAGGTAACTATCAGAATGTATTCCGAAATTACAATAAGGGCTATTTCAAATTTGCTTCGAAGAATTTTTATTCGGAGTTTCTGGCAGCACTGAAAGTAGCCAGGCAGCTTGAACAAAACCCACGTATAGATATCGATCGGGCCCAGCCCACTCGATATCTCAATCTTCCCGGGTATGTTCACATATCGGAAGCGGGCCGACATTTTGGCGTTTCCGCAGAGACCATACAATCTCTTAATCCCGCTCTGCAGCCATCCGTGATCAGGGGCGAGAAACGCATTCCCAAAGGATATGTACTGAGACTTCCATCGACAAAAGGAACCAACCGAGCCGTCGCCTCAATACCCTCAACGCTATACAAAAAAGAACAAAAACCAAGCGTTTTTCACCGCGTCCGCAAAGGCGACACTGCCGCGAGTATCGCGCGACTCCATGGTATTTCTGTTAAGAGTCTGATAAAAGAGAATAATCTGGATAAATATGCGACGGTCAAACTCCAGCAGAAACTGACGATCCCAAAATCTGCCAAGAAAATTGTTCTAACAGAAAATGAGATCATAAAATTATCTCCGCGTGCCAACGTCAAAAAGAGTTCATTGCATCAAAGCACCGCAGTTCCCGTTCTAAAAGCGAGCAAAAAACGACTTGCTAAAGACAATGGTCATGATTTTCTGCCGGAAAGGGATTCAAGCCTATTCCGTGTTTCCAATGTTCATCAAAAAAATGGAATTACGCGTGGCCGTATAATAGTGCAGCCAGAGGAATCCTTTGAGCTCTACGGAAACTGGCTTGGAAAAACCAGAGCATCGCTCCGGACCCTCAACGGCCTTGCACCAGGGACTGTCGTCACCCCGGGCCAGCAGCTCCTTCTGGTTTTCGATCGATTGACTCCTGCTCTCTTTGAGAAAAAGCGCCTCGCCTTCTTACAGGAAAAAGAAAAGAACTTTTTTTCGGCTTTCACGATAATAGGCCAGAAAATTTATCAGGTTATTTCCGGTGACACATTGTGGGATATCTGCTACAATAAATTCGACGTACCGCTCTGGCTCCTGAAGCGATACAACAGCAGCATAAGCCTGGCTAGCCTGGACCAGGAACAGGAGCTTATCATTCCGATAATTCAACAAATTTAAAAGATCATGGCGTCGAAAAAGGCTCGACATAATTTGTAGTGTCATCAACAAAAAAGGGTTGCAATGGATATTAGCAAGACAATCAAAGAACTGAAAAAAAGACCGGAATTTACTGATAATGTCGGGATGATCCTTATCCATAACGGAGTCGTACGTAATTGGTCAAGAAAAGACAGAGCCGCTGTGACAGCCCTGCAGGTCACTCCTGATCCGGTAAAAATCGAAGCTCTCAGACAGGAATACCTCCAGCGACCAGGTATTTTTGAAATTGTTGTCGAGGCATACTCCGGGACTTTTCAACCGGGTGATGACCTCCTTTACATCATCGTGGCAGGTGATATCAGAGAAAACATTAAGCCGGTTCTGGCCGAACTTCTGGATCGTATTAAGGCCGAGGCTGTAACCAAAAAAGAGCTCTTTGCTCACTGACAGTTTCATGACACCTGTCAAAGCATAGAGAAAACGCCCCCTCCGTAGTTTTTAAGCCAGGCACTCATCTGCGCGACTCTCTCAAAAGATGAGTGCATTGGGAGACAATCCTCATTTGAGTCTCTAGTTGCCGTTCTGAAATGGGAGATTACGCGTGTCCACTGCCCAGAAATTTATTGAAAAATTTACTGATATACATCCCCTGCCCCATGTCGTAACCACCGTTACCCGCCTAATCAACGACCCCGACTCCACCATGAAGGATTTCGAAGAAGCTATTAAAATGGATCCCATCCTGGTGAGCCGTCTTCTTCGACTTGTCAACAGCCCTTACTACCGCCTGGTTCAGACCGTCGATTCCATTGGTCGTGCAGTAGCATTTCTGGGTATGAAAAACCTGCACAATCTGCTGGTAACAGACGCCCTGAAGAACATCTTCATCGGACCTGAAATCGATTCCGTCTTTTCCAAAAAAAAATTATGGGAACACTGTGCGGCGGTTTCCATTTTGAGCAAGATGATTGCCGAAAGAATTTTCGGTGTCAACGGCGACGATGCCTTTTTATGCGGGATTCTGCACGACTTTGGCCTGCTCGTTGAAGAACAGGTCCGACGGGAAGATTTTCACAAGATCTGTTCATCGTGTACATCGACCAGCGCTCTGCTTGACATGGAGCAGCGATCCTTTGCCACAGATCACTGCAAAATTGGTCACCACATGACACTTGACTGGAATATGCCGTTAAACATCCAGAACGCCATCCGGGACCACCATCTGCTCTCAGCTGACATCGAACCATCAAGCCTGACCGGAATAATTCAGCTTGCCGAATATATTGCCGGTCAAATGAAAATGTCAACGCTGCCGGATCTGGAAATGGAGTTATCTCCGCCGCTGATAAATCACCTTCGGGACAACCTCGATGAATACACGGTCCTGATCGAGGACCTTCCCGACGAGTTGGACAAGGCACAGTCTATTTACTCCTAAGCCCGGTAAAATAAAAGCAAGCCGGGTCAATTTTCAATGCTCTTCAAGAGATGCAAGACACAGAAATACGGAGCGACGAGGCAAAACCTGCATGATCAATTTATTTGACAAAACAAATTCTTATTCCGATCTACTGGAAGATCTGCTGCATCTTTTTGAGCAGAAGATCCCCTCTGTATCAGTTATCGCCATCACTGAAAAGGGAAAGCGGCTGCAAACAGACAACAACGCCGAATTCCCCGAAATCGTCATCCAGGAACTGATTGCTGCCGCAGCCGGGAAGGCCGAGAAAGCTGTGTCATCAGCCGCTTTACCCACGAGGTATTCTGCACGGTATGTTGCCGCACTGCACGCGACCTTGATCTTCCGCTCAATTCATGAAGACTCCAGGCAGGAAGATATTGCCTGCCTTATCGAACTTGCGCTGCAAGAACATTTTGCGCAAAAGAAAATCGAACAGCTCGACAAGAAAATCACTATTCACAAAAACCAGTTCGCCCGAAAATTTCAGGTAATGGATATCCAGCATCAAAAGCTGCTGGAGGAAACAGAACGAAGTTATCGAACTATTCAGGATCAACAGGAAAACTACTCCAAAACTTTGCAGACAGAAATCATAGCCCAGACCCAGGAGCTTCGCAAAGCCATATTGGCAGCCGAAACGGCAAATACTGCCAAGAGTGCATTTCTCGCCTCCATGAGCCATGAGATCCGCACTCCGATGAATGGAGTTATCGGATTCGCCGACATCCTCCTGACAACGCAGTTGGACGAGGAACAGCGTGACAGCGCCTTGACCATCAAACGCAGCGCCGATGCCCTCCTGAATCTGATCAATGATATCCTGGATTTCTCCAAGGTCGAAGCCGGCAAGATGACCCTTGAGTACATCGATTTCGATCCTGAAATTACTGCCCATGATGTCTGCGACCTTATCCGGCCACGGGTGGCCAGAAAACCGGTAGAAGTACTCTGTCGCATTGATGACAACCTGCCGACCTGTATTCAGGGCGATCCCGGAAAATTTCGGCAGGTACTTATTAATCTTCTCGGCAACGCTGCTAAATTTACCGAACGGGGAGAGCTGGAACTCAGTCTCGAGGTTCAAGAAGAGTCAGAACAAACCATTACTCTTCTCAGCAAAATAAGAGACACAGGAATAGGCATCCCACAAGATAAATGTGAAAATATTTTTGAGGCCTTCAAACAGGCAGATGGAACCACCACCCGGAAATACGGCGGTACAGGGCTCGGCTTGTCAATATGCAGGAAGATTGCCGACCTTATGGGGGGGAGTGTCTGGGCGAAGTCCAGAGAGGGAGAAGGCACCACTTTCTATTTTCTGGCGGTAATGAAAAAAACGACAACAAGCCTGCCGTTCCGCCCAATAAGGCCTACTGAGAATCTGAAAGATGTCAAGATTCTGGTTGTCGATGACAATAAGGCCAACAATGAGATCCTCAGGAATATTCTAGGCAGGGCGGGAATGGAAGTAGTAACCCTTCTTGACGAAACTATGACCGTCGAAACTCTCATTGCAGCCGAGCAAGAGCAGAAACCGTTCCAGGCAGCAATCCTCGACCTGCAGATGCCCCTGGTTTCGGGAAACGAACTGGCACGCCGGATTCGAAGCGCAAAACTTGCGAATCCCGACATACCACTTCTCGCGTATACCTCCTCAACGGAAAGAGTCGCGCAAAAGTGCAAGGAAGCCGGATTCACCGCTTTTCTTACCAAGCCAGCCCGACGCACCATCCTCCTGAGCACCCTGGTTGAAATTCTCGACCACAAGAAAAATGGACAGAAACCGGCAGAGAAGACACTCGTCACCCAATATTCGATACGCGAGGAGTTGAAACAGTCAACACGAATACTTCTTGCCGAAGACAATCCGGTGAACCAGAAACTGGCAGCCACTATTCTCAAGAAAGCAGGCTACCAGGTGACAGTAGCATCAAATGGCAGGCAGGCACTGGAAGCCTTCACCAACGCCTCCGACAACTTTGATATTATTCTAATGGATATCCAGATGACGGACATGGACGGTTACGAAGCAAC
>JBBRDD010000206.1:0-8336 GCA_038204235.1 Desulfobulbales bacterium | reverse complement strand
CTATGGCATGACCGACACCATGGGGCGAATGCACTCGGACGCCCAGTTCGCCGGATCGTCTTCCGTTCCGGCCCATGTAGAAATGATGGGACTTATCGGCATGGGCAACAATCCGATGGTCGGGGCATCTGTTTCCGTAGCTGTAGCACTTGAGCAGGCAGCCAAGGCAGTCAAAGCAGGCAGGTAAAAAGGAAAAGGAGACCGCCCACTGAAAAGCGGCGGTCTCCTTGGCTGAGCAGATTATTTGCGATCCGGTGCGGTCATTTGATGAATCCTGGCCTTAGCGTTGTCATACCATCTTTTTGAGGTCTCTTTGGTTTTCTGCCAAAAGCCTTTGCTCTTTACCGCGGTCTCCGCCGCCACATCCTCGGAAACCTCTACAGTTTTTCCAGCCACTTCAGAGCTTTTTTGCTTGGTCTTGTCCCAGACTTCCGTCCCTTTTTCTTTGGCGCCGTGTACAGCCTCAGAGGTTTTCTCCTTGGTTTTTTGCCAACTTTCTTCAGATGCAGTACCTACTGCCTTGGCCGCCTCGCTGATCTCTTTGCCAGCGGCATCCCATTTTCCAGGCTCCTGTCCGCCCCAAACCTTGGCAGAAACAAAGAGCAGACAGGCAAGGGCAACGATTATTTTAAAACGAATATTTTTATTACTCTCCATAAAATCTCCAGGTTGTTTTGAGTGCAGCATGTGTTTTACTGGAGCGGGGGGGCATATTGCAGCCCACCTCGCGTCCAGAGATTATTGAATCCCCGCTCTATCTTCAAGACAGACATCGACCCAACATTTCGATCAAAGACCTCTCCGTAGTTCCCGACCTGGCGAATAATCTGCAGAGCCCAGTCATTTTTCAGGCCAATCCCCCTTCCACCAGTCCCCTCTCGCCCTAACAATCTTTTAACGGCGAGAATATTGCTCAACTTCATCTCGTCGATGTTATCGGAACGAACTCCCAGCTCTTCACTGTTTATCATGGCATACAGTGACCACTTGACAATATTCAGCCAGGTATCGTCACCCTGCCGGACAACCGGTCCGAGAGGGTCTTTAGCGATAACTTCGGGGAGTACCTGCGCACCGTCCGGGTCGGCAAGACCCAGCCGGATGCCGTACAGCTGCGACTGCTGCATCGTGAGCATATCGCAATCTTCCTGATCAAATCCTTTCACTGCAAGATCGATGGTGTCATAGGGAACAATGCTGTACTCAATGTTATTTCTTGTAAAATAATCAATTATATTAGGTTCAAAATCGGTATCGACAGGGCTGCAGATCTTCACCTTGCTCAGATCAGCCAAATGCTCGACATTAAGTTTTTTAGAAATCAACACGCCCTGGCCGTCATAGTAACTGATACCGGCGAAATGAACGGGAAGGGCCGAATCGCGGGTAAATGTCCAGGTGGAATGGCGTGAAAGGATATCCACCTTCCCGGTTAACAACGCGGTAAAAGACTCGTTTTCCGCAAGCGGTATACATTCAACCTTTTTAGCATCGCCCAGTGTCGCTGCCGCCACCGCCCGGCAGATGTCCACATCAAGACCGGTCCATTTACCATGGGCATCGACACTCGAAAAACCGGGTGATCCGGTGGAAACGCCGCACAGGACAAAGCCGCGCTTGATAACCTCTTCTTTGGTGTAGGCTTGTGCCATACCCGCAAAAAGGACTATTGCCAGCAAAGCTGCAAGACAACTTATTTTTGTCATAACTTTATGGTAGTCAATTATTTATATTTTATGGCCAGACCTGCAATGTTGAAAAAAAAACATACCAGCCGGTTACGAGATTGTCCACCGAAAGCAAATGGTTGGCCAAACGACTGCCCCGGTACTATCTTTTTTCCATTTCCCTTAGACAAGATAGTTGCTACATTGCCGCAACCCTCGTCATAAGGGTGTATGACGCTCCTGACAGCGCATCCATTTGGGATGCGCGCCTGGCCGCCTATTAAATCCGGTTAAAAGACTTTGCCCAAACAACAATCAAGAACTGCCCGTTATTCCGCCATTGAGACACTCTGCAACCTGTACCGAAGCCTGTCTCCGGTCAAGCCGCTTTTCGATCGGGTGGTGCAGAAATATAGTCTGCCGACCAATGAACGGAGCCTCGCCATGCAACTGGTCTACGGGGTTCTGCGCCATCGGCAGTTTCTGGATAGAATCCTGGAACTTCTCTCCCGAACCCCGCTGCGCAAAGTAGACCCATTCGTCCATCAGGCACTCGCAGTCGGCCTGTATCAGCTCTTCTTCCTGCACCGTATCCCTGAATCAGCGGCCGTCAATGAAGTCGTGGAAAGCTGCAAGGTTGCCAAGGTTCCCCAAAGACTGCATGGATTCGTCAACGGTATTTTGCGCCAGGCTATTCGCCAAAAAAAGACGCTTGCGGTCCAAGCTCAATCCGACAATAACGGCCGGCCGATCCTTAATCATCCGGAGTGGCTCACCAAGCGATGGCAGCAAAATTTCGGCTGCGCGGAAACTGAAAGATTTTGCCGAGCCAACAATAATGAACCAACGCTGGTGCTGCGCGTCAATAGCGCCAATATTACCCGAGACGATTTCTGCCGGATACTTGAAGAGGCCGGCATCTTGAACCAACCGGGAAGATATTCCCCGGATGCGGTAATTTTACCCGAATTTCACGGTTCGATTGCCTCTTTGCCAGGCTATAACGAAGGATTCTTTCAGGTTCAGGACGAGGCTGCCCAACTCGCCACCACTTTGCTTGGCCCTTTTTTCCCTGCAGCCGAGTACCTTGACGGCTGTGCCGGTCTTGGCGGCAAAACCTCCCATCTCCTGCAGCTGGCAAGGCTGCACGATCTCCAGATCACGGCAGTGGAACCTGAACCGCACCGATTAAAAAAACTGCAGGACAATATCGCCCGCCTCTTTCCCGGCAACAGGTTGATCATCCATAAAGGAAATCTGCAACAGTACTCTACTCTGTGTGCTGCCGATTTTTTTCACGGTATCCTGATTGATGCTCCGTGCTCCGGCACCGGGGTCACCGGAAGACACCCGGATATTCGCTGGAACAGGCGACCGGAAGATCTGATGCGTTACCAGCAGGAACAAATAGCCCTGCTCTCACTCGCCGCAACGCTCGTTAGGCAAAAAGGTCTGCTGGTATACGCCACATGCTCTCTTGAGCCGGAAGAAAACCAACAGGTCGTGCATGAATTTTTGCGAACCCATCAGGAGTTCGTCCTTACCGATTGCTCCCCATTCCTGCCGGAACCGGCCCAACAATTCATCGAAAATAAATTTTTCACCCCCCAGCCCTCCGAAACAATTGACGGCTTTTTTGCAGCACGAATGCAACGTACCTAGCCTTTCTGACTGGATTTTCTTTGCCAACGGTTATGGTCTGTTGTACATTCTCCCCCATTGATTATCTGCAACTCATGCGTACTCTTTTTCTCCAACAAATCTCACCTGCAGTCTATGCAGGTTTCCTCAACCAAGGACCCATAGAATGGCCGAAATTAAAAGTACAATGGACATGGTGCTGGAGCGTGCCGCAAAAATGGCCGCAGCAGCTCAACCGGACGTCGACAGTGAAGATCTCATCAAGACAGGCATGCGGCTTGCCGCCGAGTATCTCAATCAGCAGGAGACCGATCTCGCCCAGTTGCTTGCCGCGCAACCAGCCAAGGATCAGGTAGCGATACGAAAAGGCATGGCCCAGACTCTGCTGCGCAACATCGTTCTCCCCCGCGACGCCCAACTGCAGGCATCGGGTAAAATAGCCCTGCAGGGTGTTCTTGCCTTAGGTGGCAAGAGCGGGGAGATTCAATCGACCTGCCAGGAACTGTCGCAAATACTTGAGCAATATGGTCAACATAAAGAACAGATGACCAGTCAGCTCGAAGATGCCATCAGGGCCCAGTTGGAGCAGCAGATGGGGCAAGGTCAAAAAAGCCAAGCCCCCGTTAACCCGGCGATGCATCCACAGTACCGGGAAGAACTGGCAAAAATGCTGACCAGTCTGAACAATCAATACAATGACGCCATGAAACAGCGCAAAGAAATGATACTCGAACGATTTTCTTCCGTTTCCCAGTGACCCGACATAAAGAAGACAGATGGATTATCAACAGCGGATAAAAAAAATTCAGGGAAAACTGAGACGGAAGGGAGTTGACGCCCTTCTGGTCAGTCAGCCGGAGAATCGACGATATCTGTGCGGGTATCGCAGTGGCGACCATGGCATAGGCGAATCCTCGGGCCTGCTGCTGGTCCCGGCCAGGGGCAAGGTACACCTGCTCACCGATTTTCGTTTCAAATTACAGGCGCAACAGGATGTCCCCTGGGCTGAGGTAGTCATGTATCCCAAAGGAGTGCTGCAACTGCTGGATCGGCTGCTGCCCGAGCTGGCAATTACCACTCTGGCCTTTGAGAGCGACTACACCCTGTATTCCTTTGCCGATAAGCTTTCGACAACACTAGACAAAAAAAGCATAAAAATTGTGCCGACCAACGGTCTGGTGGAAACGATGCGGGAGATTAAAGACGAACAGGAAATCAACCTGATCCGCAATGCAGTACGCCTCAACGAGGCTGTTTTTACCGACATCCACAGTACGCTCAACAGATATGGGACGGAAATCGATATCGCCCTGGCCATAGAGACCACAATGCGCCGCAAAGGGGCCGAAAAACCAAGTTTTACGACCATCGTTGCCAGCGGTGCCAACGGCGCCCTGCCCCACGCAGAGCCCGGTAATAGTCCGTTAACCCAAAATGGTTCGCTGACCATTGACATGGGACTCATCCTCGATGGCTATTGTTCGGACATGACCCGCAATCTGGTAGTCGGCAAGCCGGATCAACGCTATATTGAACTGCACAGACTCGTGCGCAAAGCCCAGCTGGCCGGAGCTGCAGCGGTCCGGGCCGGAGCCAGATGCTCAGATGTTGATAAAGCTGCGCGTGATGTCATTGCCGATGCAGGCTACGGGGAGTACTTCGGTCACTCCCTGGGCCACGGGGTCGGTCTTGCCGTCCACGAGGAACCGCGACTTTCATCACGCAGCAATAAAAGCCTCAAGGCCGGAATGATTGTCACAGTTGAACCGGGAATATATATTCCCGGGTGGGGCGGCATCAGGCTGGAAAATATGTATGTGGTGCGTGAGGATGGTTGTGAGAATCTGAACAGCGATACCACCTGGCTCGATCTATAGAAAACACCACCGCAACCTTTCAGCCAATGGCTGATATTCTTGAAAAGGAAAACCTATGCGACAATTCGTCATCGATGAGCTCTCGCCGATGGAGCACGACAACATCGACTCGTATCTGAAAAGATCAATACAACGCGCCCCGATGATCGGACTGTATTGGCTGCCGCTGCCCGATGATCTGCTTTCACAAACCCAGCTGGAACACAAGGAACAACATGGCCCGTTTCATCTGGCGGTCGATTTAACCAACACCGCTGTCAAATTCGAACTGCTGGTCCGCAGCAAGGTCAATCTACACTGCCATTGCATCGCTCACGCCACGCCAGCGCAACGGCAGTTTGTCCTCGATTATATCGATAAAATGGTCACCGAGGAATTTATAAAATCGTAAAGAAAGACGAGGACCTGCACCCGCTTAACAGATCACACACACTATCAGGACGTGGAATATCTGGCAAATGCAGTGTTAAGTTCATTGATTTTCACGGGAATATCAGCGGCACCGACAATTTCGGTTACCAGACAGATGTTTTTTACGCCCCGCTGTATGATCTTGTCGATATTTGCGAGTGTGATGCCGCCGATGGCCACGAAAGGCAGAGAAATGTTTTCAACCACCCAGTCAAGATAGGTAAATCCAACAACATCGCAGACATCGTCTTTGGTCTTTGTGGCAAAGATGGGACCAACACCGAGATAGTCGGCACCTGCCCGCACTGCATCTTCAGCCTGCTTCGGGGAATGCGTGGAGAGCCCAACTATTTTATCGCTGCCGAGCAATTTCCTCACCGCATCAACCGGCAGATCATCCTGACCGACATGAACGCCGTCCGCATCAACCAATAACGCCACATCCACGTAGTCGTTCACGATAAATGTAACGCCGGCCGCACGGGTCAAGTCCCGGATCAGTTTGCATTCCTCAAGGATTGTCCGGTAGCTTTTATCGACTCTTTTCTCCCGGTACTGGATGATTTTGATACCACCCTGAATCATCTGTTCCACTACCTGGATATTGGTGCGTCCGGCCGAAAATCTTTCGGCGGTAATACCATACAATCCTGCTGGCAACACCTTGTTTTTTTGTTTATATCCGCCCATAATATCCTCGTTTTTTAAAGGCACAATCCGCCATCATTGCCGCAAAGACACCAATCCTATGGCCATATCTCTCCCTGTCGGCCAAAACAAAAAAAACCGCCTGCCCATGTATACGGGAAAGCGGCATCTGGCCTTTGATCATGCTGTCAAACCTCGGTTTCAGGCAGACCGCTCCCCTTTGCCTCCATTACCCGGCTCAGGTTTATAAGGTTGGAGACCATCCTCTCAGCATGCACTGCACCTCTCACGATACACAGTTTCTTATTCAACTCAGTCGATTTTGTCAATGCATCATCTACTCAAGGAAAAATGGTCTGTAAGAAATTAGCCAGATTCTCTTGTTATTCTCTGATAGATGCCAACGACGCCTCATGGAGTTGGAAAAACCAAGGAGTCTTGTGGAGGGATTACATGTGTCCTGACTATCGTAAAAAATTGAAAATACCACCGGCAATGCTGAAAAAAATCGCCTGGCAATTACTCTTCTTCGGATTATTTTTGCCAGCTCCGTCATACGCCAACAACCTGATGCTGCCGGAGGTTTATAACGGCCAGATCGATGTTTCCGGCTGGCTGATGAGTGAAAAACTTGATGGAGTGCGCGGCTATTGGGACGGCAAACGGTTGCTGTCGAAAAATGGCACGATCTTTTCTCCCCCGGCAGCGTTTG
Organism: Desulfobulbales bacterium; assembly: GCA_038204235.1. Taxonomy (GTDB): domain Bacteria; phylum Desulfobacterota; class Desulfobulbia; order Desulfobulbales; family Desulfocapsaceae; genus Desulforhopalus_A. Next base: position 1,380 of record JBBRDD010000206.1, on the reverse strand, counting down.
TCCATGATTTGCCCCCTTTCCCAGTGGAAGGGGAGATCTGGGGTGGACGGGGCAGTTTTGAGCAGACCGTGGCAATCGTTAAGAAAGAAGGGCCTCATAAGGGCTGGCTCCAACTCAGGCTGGCCATCTTCGATGTGCCGGCCGCGCCCGGTGGTTTTACCGAGCGAATTGCCAACGCCGAAAAGTGGTTTGCCGCCCATCCCTCCGCCTATGCCTTCGTCATCCGGCAAACCATCGTTGGCGACTCAACAGATCTGCCTCAGCAGTTGGCAGGGATCGAAAAACTCGGCGGGGAAGGATTGATTGTCCGTAAACCGGATGCTCTTTACGCTGCTGGCCGCAGTACCGAAATTCTCAAAGTGAAAAATTATCAGGATGCCGAAGCGGTTGTTGTCGCACACCTGCCCGGCAAAGGAAGAAACACCGGACGACTCGGGGCCCTGCTGGTTGAACTAGGCGATGGGAGACAATGCAGAATCGGCGGAGGATTCAGTGATGCCGAAAGGAAATCACCACCACCGGTCGGTGCAGTTATCACCTTCAAACACTATGGTAAATATCAGTCCGGACTGCCTAAATTTCCATCCTATTTGCGTATTCGGCGGGATCAGAATTTATAATGCAAAGTGCCATAAGCTTATGATTGATGCACCGTTTTATATCAATGAGTCTGTTTTTAATACAGTCATAACCCTTTTCCTGACGTGCAGGTTTTAGCAGGTCGAATGGAAGAGACCGCCTACCGGCACTCCTTTTTCCGCATATTCGTTATAGAGCTGAATTGCTTTTTTGGTACTGGCAACAACCACCTCTATCGAGTGGGCGTTCAGGGCATCGACCGTGATCTGCGGCACCTTAAGCCTTTTCAACCTGCCGGTGGTCAGCACCACCACCTGGCAGCCTTTGGCAATCAATTCTTCTACTTCGCCAGCCTGAATACCCAGGTTGTGGCTGGTCCCATACTCTGACCAGTCCCAGGACCTGCCGCCGCCCGGCCATAGTTTGAAATCTTTGCCCCTGCCAAGTATTTCAACCTCAATTTTGCCCCAGCCGGAAGAGATAATCCGGGGTGAACGGCTTGTCGATTGTTTCATTTCCATATCTCTTTGCAATGCATTGCTGTATTCAGTTGATCGCTACCTGATAACTCTTTTTTCTAATCCCGGTGAACGGGAAATAAGCCGGGATAAGTACCTTGAGACAGAATATTTTTTTGCAAAAAAGCAAGAAGATATTCTGTAAGATACTGATATGGTTAACACCGTCAATATTAAACAAGTGTCCCTTGCCTCTTTTTTCGCCGGGCTTCCCGGCGCTTGCAAAAGGTTAGTTAACATCTTCCAGTTCATCGTCAGAGGCGGGGTCATCGTGTAACGACGG
>JBBRDD010000205.1:0-8341 GCA_038204235.1 Desulfobulbales bacterium | reverse complement strand
CCGTCGCCAAAAAAGGTCATCACAACTTCATCGGTCTTCCGGTACTGCGCCGCCAGGCCAAGGCCGACAGCATGGAGGATCTGGGAGGCCACCGGCACCGACATCGGCATATCCCGCTGATTTTCGGCAATGATGGTGCCTTCGTTGTAGCCGTTGTAGTAAAGCAGGACGCTTTCCATCGATCTGCCGCGCATGATTTCCGCTGCGGTTTCCCGAAAAGCAGGCACCATCCAGTCGCTGTCGCGAAGCAGTGCCACGGTCCCGATCTGGGCAGCTTCCTGGCCTTTAATAGGGGGGAAGGTGCCGATTCGACCCTGGCGCTGCAGATCGAGCATCCGCTCGTCAAATCTTCGTCCGAGCAGCATGGCATGGAGCATTTTTAAGTGTACTTCATTGGTTATATCAGGCTCCAGCTCGGAATCGAGCCTGTCGTTTTCATCGAGGATGGAGAGGTGGTCAATATTGTTGGTGAGAGCTAGATGTTTTCGACCCATAAAAGTTTCCCTTAGAGACTAAGAAAAGAACATGATAGAGAGACATCATCTCATTCAGAATATGGAAAAATCTTCCACCTGACAATATACCCATAATGTCGGGAATTTCAATTGAGCAAGTGTGATTAAATAGCTAGAATGGTTTTAACTTTCTCATCAGTCAACGAGTGGTTGCCCGTAAATGGCTATTTCCTCCTAACTATTTTTTGCTATGAAAGTTGAAGCCGCGGGGAGAGAAAAGCATTGCGTGACTTCGAACTGTCATCCATAAGTCTGTGGATGAAATGATCACGCTTATCTTTTAAGTGACTTCGACATATCGCATCTGCGGCCGGACACCGACTCATCTCGGTAAACGGGAAGAGGGCTGGGATTCTTTTTGATGCTTGTTTGATGGGTACTTTTTACAGTGCCCCCTTGAGGGGTATAGGTTTCTTCACAAAATAATTTTCTTGTAAAAAGCACCAGAAAATTATTTCTAAGTCACTAAAACTGTGATTTGAACGTGGTGAATTCTTCCTGGAGGCTCTGCATCTCCTGACGCAGCTCGTCTATCTGCTGCTGCAGCTCTTCAATACGGTCAATCGACTCGCGTGAATGTGGTGTGTCGTCATTTTTCGGGCGGAGAATGGTTGCAACAGCCTGTTCTTGTGGCTTGCCGCTTAACAGTTGCGTATAACGCGCCTCCTTGCGGCCCGGTTGCCGAGGTAAAGCGGTGACCAGCTCCATATCCTCGAGGTTGGTTATGGTCTTTTGGACCTCGTTAAGATCAGAAAAAGCATACAGCCGTTCGGTCCGGCTGCGGATTTCGCCGACGGTCTGCGGGCCGCGAACCAGCAGAATGCAGATGACTGCCTGCTCCCGGGGAACCAGCTTGAGTTCCTGGGTGAAAATCTGTTCGTATTTTGCCACCCTGCTCAGGTTGCTCTGCCGAATCAGTTTACGCTCTCTCAGGCCGTTTAATGCATACATTACCGTGTCTTCAGCATAAGAAACGACTGGATCCCGATTGGATTTCTGATTGCAGGCATTGGTCAAAGCGTTCTGGGTGAGGGGGTAATAATCAGGTGTGGCCATTTCTTTTTCCATGAGACAGCCAAGCACCCGGATTTCGTCGTCAGTGAGAAGTATGTCCATAAATTGCACCTGTATTGAATGTGAAGCCTGTTTTTCTGGAATTTTCGGTAAGAATTGGATTCCCCCCGGCAAGCGGGAAAAAAGCCGGACTTATTTTTAATGCTCGCTTGTCGAGAGTTCTTTTCAGTGCCCTCTTGATGGGTGTAAATCACTAATCCCGCCTAAAAGCTTCGCGGGATAAGTTCCTTAACGAAATAATTTTCTTGTAAAAAGCACAAGAAAATTATTTCTAAGTCATTAAAAAAGCGGGCTGAAGAGTCAGGAGGAAAAATATCGACCAATGCGGTCGATAACTCTGGAGGGCATTTCAAAGATATCTGTCATTATTCCCCGTTGTTCACTTTTGCCAACCTTGCCCAGCTTAAAATCCGAGTAAAATTTCTTACCGCAGGATGGGCAGGCCATAAGCATCCCGCCAATATCGGTTGGGAATCGTAACTTCTGTCCGCATTTCGGGCATTTTATTTCGGTATGACTTGTCATAGATTAACGTGTTCCTCCCTCTGTACCCGGCTCTTTCTTTTCCTGCAGATGATAACCGAAAATTAGCTTTTTCTCGAGGTTCTTCCCGTCAGGTGATGCTTTATCTACCATTTAAGGTCTTTTAAATGCTGAATTTGGAAACCAGTCGTGTCAGCTTTTCAGATAATTCCGACAGGTCAGTTGCCGAACTGTTCACCTTTTTACTATTGTCTTTTACTTCCATTGATCTTGCCTTAACTTGACCCACTCCCTCTGCCATCGAATTGGTTAACTGGCTGCTTGTCGCGACATTTTCATTGATCTCGTTGATTCCCATGGATGCCTGGTTTACATTCGTGGCAATCTCATTGGTCGTGGCAGCCTGTTCTTCGACTGCAGTTACAATTGATGCTACAATATCATTTACTTCGCTGATAATATTTGAAATATCCTCTATGTCGACAATTGTTTCCCTGGTTTGTGACTGGATGCCGGTGATGGCCGACTTTATCTGATTGGTTGCTGCAGCAGTTTGCTTGGCCAGCTCTTTGATCTCATTTGCCACCACGGCAAAGCCTTTGCCTGCCTCACCGGCTCGGGCAGCCTCAATTGTTGCATTAAGAGCTAAAAGATTCGTTTGCTCGGAAATTTCAGTGATAGTCTCGGTGACTCGCCCGATGGATCTGGCTGATTCACCCAGGCCCTGAATACATGCGTGAGATTTTTGCGCACTGGCGACAGCACTTTCCGTCGTTAGACGGGCTCTGGAACTGTTTTCGGCGATCTCTTTGATGGTGTTGCCCATTTCTTCTGATGCGCAGGCTATGACCTCAAGATTTGTTGCCGATTCTTCCATAGCTGCTGAAATGGAGACGATGTTGCCAGAGGCGTTTGCCGCATTTTCCGATGTCTCATCGGCAATTGTTGCTGTCGAGTCTGCACTGGCAACCATCTGCGCAGAAATATCCAGTAATTGTCGTGATGCCTCTCCCAAGGTTGATGAAGATGTGACGATATCCTGTATCATCTCCTTCGATTTATCGACCATCATGCCAAGAGAGTTCGTCAGCTGACCGATGGCGTCTTTATTTTCAGAACTGAATTGGATCGTGTAATCTCCTTCACCGACCCTGATGCTCTTTGCCGCGAGCTCGCGCAGAGGACGATTGATGGATCGTACAAGGATAATCGTTAAAAGCAGGCCGGCAACAACAACAAAAAAACCGGCGATAATGTTGGTACGCAGCATTTTACGATCAAGCCCGCCGTTAATGTCGTTTTCATCAACATCTGTCGCAAGATACATATCCCATTGTTTTATAAGCGCTGTATGGGAAAAACGCTGAGTTCCCCGGACAGTATAGCTTTGCGTTCCGTCTTGCTGGTTTTTTAGCTGAGGGGTAATCGCAAAGAGGTCTTGGCCGGCGTCAAGGGTGGGATGGAGGATGATTTTTCCGTCCTGCTGATAGATATAGAAATACCCTTTGCCGATTTTCACATTGGAGATAAAATCTTTGATCTCCGCATTCAGCAGAGGTCGAGCAACAGAGATTGCCCCTGCCAGTTTATCGTCCCAGTCATAAAGCGGGGCATAGGCCGTAAGATACCAGTCTTTGCCCACAATGGCTTTACTGCGAAATATTTTTCCACCCGTTATAGCTTGATATACCGAACTGTCGGAGGAAATATAGGTACCCACCAAGCGATTGCCATCCGGATTCTTGTCCGTATTCGATATGCACAACAGCTTGTCGTCAACCAGCTGTAAAATCGCCGCAGAGGCCCCGGTCGTAGCGGCAATACTATCTACGAAATCGTTGCTGCCATTTATATAGGTTCCTCCGATAACCAATCGGGGAATTTCTTTGGTGATGGCGGCCTTTGTCAGCAGGTTGACCATGGTTTGCTTGAGCATGCTGGCCGATATGAGTTCGACATCCCCTTTGGTGGCAATTTCTTTATTGAAAAACCGGAGATCACCTTCCAGGTTCCATCGCACACTTTTGTCATACATGTTGATAGTGTCGAAGACAGCCTGGTAGGTATTGGCAATAGCAGTTTTGCCCAGCTGATTAATTCCTTCGTGCGACATTTTTATGGCAATTCCGGCAATTGTAAGCACTGAGGCGATAGAAATAAAAACAATGGCGATGAACAGTTTTGTGGTGAATTGGGTGTTTTTCAGATTGTTAAGCATGTTTTTTTTTGCTTTGTAACGCGCCATTACCGCCTCTTTTGGGATCGTATATTTAAAGATTGTAATCTCGTTTGCCTTACCGCTGGCAAAAAGCATTTTGGATACTAAGCTTTTCGGCTGCCAGGAGTCGGATGTTCTGTAAAATTGATTGTATCAGCATGAAAGAGTCAATGTCAAAGTCGTCTGGCATTTTTTCATACGACATAGTCGAGCCAGAAGCGATGTGATTTTCGAGGCAATTGCTGTTGCTTGCGGTAAAAAAAAACTGGATCAGCGGGAATTATGGCATTCGGACCATCGCAGCATTGGTTTGCAGGAGCAGGATTCAAAGCACTCTAAGGGGCTGTGCCAAAGAGCCGGGGGATGTAGTGCTGAGGAAAAGAGTCGGTGTACGGTTGGGGTAACTATGGTCCAGGCTCTCAGGTGAAACATGGGAATCTGTCGTTGCGGTGCCAAGGGGAGTAGGCGAAGTGAAGGGCCCACAAAGATGAGCGTCCCTATGCGGTACCAAAAGGCGGATGAACAGATTCGAGCTGGGGAGATATTTTTTTGCGGCGTGGATTCTCGCATAAAAAAAAGCCTGCTTTCTCATTGCAGACATTTTTTCTGTTTGATACTCACAGGCCAAGCGGTTAGCTGGTTTGTTTCCCGTTTACCGGGGTTATCGTATTGCAGTTGTATGGTTATCCTTGCCACATTTCGGGCATTTGATGCTTACCTCTGTTTTTGACCACGTGTAGACATTTCTGCCACATTTCTGACATACGCAGGCATCTTCCGCGTCTTCAGGTTTGGCTGGCAATAACTCATTTCCACATTCGGGGCATCTCAGTTCAGGCATACTTTTCACCTCCCCGTATTATAATATTTTGCGGCTCTCATCTGGCAACCGGTTACAGGTAACCTGCATTTATCCAGGTTGTCTGTCCATTTTCAAGTCGGGGGAACAATAACCGTGCTTTTGAAGTATTCGCAGTGAAGCTCAATTATTTTTCCTCTCCTTCTTAAAAGAGTAAGGCCCGCCGAAAACTCTGTCAATGCAGCTTCGTAAAGGGCAGCATGCCATGCGAATTGACTGATATGGATATAATTGAAAAATTATTCCCCAAAATACGTTTTGCGCGGCATCGGCTAATTTGACTTCTTGCAACCTATCGCCACACTCTAATTCCGCCACCCTTGTCTTATCACCTGAGTTCCCGGAAACATGTAACGAGAAATCGTTCAAGTAACTAATAACATACGAATAATAGTGATTTAGTGCATCGTTGTAATGATTATTGTAACGATGCTATTTGTTTGCTGAAGTCAAATGCAATATACGCAACATCATGGACATACAATAGCCATCGTTACAATCTTCCGGGAATTCAGGTTATCAGTGCTCGTGTCATTTTGCTTTAAAAAACCGCACTTTCCGACACCGTCATGGCCTCTCAATTGTACCGGTTGCTCCCGGTTTTGGTAAATACAAAAAAATCCCTGCTGAAGTACATCAACAGGGATTTTTTATGCAGAGCAGGATACTCCCGATCATGGTTGGCAGATCGGGTGCACCCCACTCAAACCTACCAGCTGTCACCGAGAACAAGACTTATGTCTGTACATTGTTTCCGTTCATTTTCTGTAAGATCTTGACCTCTTGTAAGATTCTTCAGGTCGCCGGCATAGCACGCATATTCTTTACCGTTTTTATCGCTTACAAAGACCATCCTGTTATATTCTTTCGAAATTATTTCGCCTCGCATACTCATAGCGTCACCTCTTGTTTCAGTTGAATGATTTTATAGTCAAGGTCAACACTCAATTGGGTTCTAAACCAGTTGCCATCCATGATTCTATTTCTCGTTGACCTGTTCATATAATATGACCTAGAGTGACAATAGCAACGGGGAGTAAACTGTAGATAAATGATAGTATTTACTATTGAAATATACGGATGATACCTTGACAGATGCTCTCCAGAAAAATCGTATGACATGATGCCGTGCTTTCACTCAGTCGGCACCTTGGAACCTGCCAGAGTATATCTGTTTTTCCCGTGTTGTTTGGAGACATACATAGCTTTATCAGCAAGGCTGATCAGGTCCACAACGTCATCACTGTCATCTGGAAAAAAAGCAATGCCGATACTGGCTCCGATGAACGCTCTCCCAGCGGTCAGTTCAACAGGAGGTGTAAGTGAATTGATAATCCGTCTCGCTAAAGCCTCCAGAGCCGGCAAAGAGTCAAGTTCTGTATAGATGACGGCAAACTCGTCACCGGCCAGGCGGGCGGGCCACCGTGTCGGATTTTCTGCTGGCCTTCAGTAACTGGTCGCTGACAATCGTAAGGAGTTCATCACCCGCCTCATGTCCGAGAGTATCATTGACCTGTTTGAAGCCATCCAGGTCAATATACAGAAGGGCAAACCTGGAGTCATAGCGGAGGCTGTGTTCTGCTGCCATGCGGAGCCGGTCAATAAACAGGCTTCTGTTCGGCAGATTTGTTAAGGGATCGAAGAGCGCCATCACCTGCAATTGAGACTGATATATTTTTTGTTTGGTGATCGCATAAGCAATGATCAGCGCGCCGAGAGCATTGACCAAAAGCAGTCCCGCGCCGACTATAATGAAATTCATCAAAACACTTTTGCCAATAGCTGCGATTTTCTATGTTGAGAGAAAGGAGACCAGGTGCCAGTGATAACCATTGTTGCCAGTCCCGTCAGTCCTTTGCCCGACGGCCTGCACTGACTGTGTGTTGGGTCGAGATCCCGTTGTTTTGAGGGGGTAGGCTGTCTTGAACGTGTATATTCCTTTGGGCGTCTCGATTTGCCCTTGATCCATGTTATCGATTGCCATCCAGGCTTTGGGATCAACAACGGCAAGAGTCCGTTGAGCATCGTGGAACATGAATCCCCACTCAAGTTCAGGTTTTGGATTGAGCAGCCAATACCCTTCACCGTTGAGCAGCATGGTCTGGCCTTCGGAAAAAAGCTCAGACTGGATGATCGTGTCGAGTAGTTTTTGCCCGTAATAGTTGGCCAGCACGATGCCTCGTTTTTTACCGGTTTGATCGAAGACCGGAGTTCCCAGTCGTATCATTGGCTTATGGGGAATTTCGATCTGGCCATGCTCGAGATTGAGATCGAAGGGCGAGAGATAAATTTCTTCCTTGCCCATCTTGAAGCAATCCTCGAAGTAATAACGATTCTGTTTTAATTGAAGCTCCTTGAGGGGCACTTTGGCGGGTTTGCCACTGTTTTCGTTTACCCGGACGATTTCCATGCCGCTGCTGTCGAGAAACCTAATCTGGTCATATATGTGCTTTTGTGTGGCAATTAAAACATATTCTGAGGCTAATTCGTCGAGCCACTTTTTATCTCCGGTTAGCAGGTATTTATGCAACTCATTTTGCTGGCTCAAAAAGAGGATATCTCCTTCGATAGAGGAGAGTGTATCGTTGAGAATCTGAAGTTGGAGGTCAACTTCGAATTGTTCCTTTTCTTTGAGATTGTTCAGGGTCGTGTTGGTAACAGAGTGGTAAAAGGCGAGCGTCAGGCCGCTGAAAACGATTCCCGTGAGGAGGAAAATGATCAGAAAGAGTCCGAGGCTTTTGCGAATGATAGCGACTGGAGTTGTTTGTATGTCGATGTCCATGGTTATTTTTTGCATTGAACGTGAAAAACGATTGAAATGTGCTCTTAAAAGGCAATGGTAGTAAACCTTTTTAAGGTCAATCAGCACCACGTGTAAAAAGACGTCATCCTCCGTGTCGAAGATTTCGTCAAGAGAGGACAGGCATGCTCTGCAAAGTTTCTCGCCTGTGCAGAGAAGATGAAAATCAAAGGATAACCCAAAGTAAAAAACAGCCGAGAGAATATACTAACAGGTACTCTCTGTCTTTTTCAGTAAAAAATGATAACTCCTGAGCCTTTTGCAAAATGACCAGCGGTGAAACTGATCACCGCGGCAATAAATTGATCTTTGACAATCTAACTAATGAGTCGCAGAAGTTGATCTGAAAACAGGGTGATAACTCCAAACATCAGGTGCAAAGATACCTTTGC
>JBBRDD010000204.1:0-8341 GCA_038204235.1 Desulfobulbales bacterium | reverse complement strand
TATCCGGGATTTTTGTACCTCTTGTCTGTACCCACAATCCTCTCAGGCTTGAAATCCTTCAGGAGCCCTCCTCAAGATAGTATTGGTTCTGCTCTTTTTAATCAAGTCTGCTGGTAGCGTCAACATGCTGCAGAACCTCTCTTCTCAGGTTAACACTGTTTTTTCTCTGCCCTTTTCATCCAACACAGACAAAAATCGGTTGCCTGCAAGCCTTTTGGCCTTATAGGTTAAAGTTATAATATTCCCTTCAAAAAGAGGAAACAGTTTGCGAAGTCCATCAGAGACAATACTGCTGTTCGGTCTTTCCCGTGCCGAAACTACGCTTGTCAAACAGCTGGTTTCTTCTTTTGAAATTGATATAGTGCCGCTTACCATCGGGACCGTCCGACATTTCATCCACAAATTTCCCGAGAAGAAGATCTGCCTGGTTATCTTCAGGGTGGATACAGAACAACAAAGACAGGATCGAGTCATTGGCCTTATCCGGGATTTTGTCGGGGCTTTTACCCCTTTTCTCATTCTCATTCCTGAACAGCGAAAAGGAGATGTCAGAAAATATCTCAATGCCGGAGCAGATGACTTTATGCAACTGCCGCTCAATGAAGAGAGGTTCTCGATAGGTTTTCTGATCCTGCTCGAGATGGGCCAGGCGGTGATCCAGCGGCCGGCTGCAGAATCCTTGCAACAGACGAATTCATCTCGGTACAAACGGGATATCGTCAATCGGCTGGTCGATTTTTTTCGGGAGGGCTTGAGCTACTTTGCCCCGAAATCGCTGATAATAAAGGCGAGAACGGACAGGATCTCCGACAAATGGCAGCAGGTCAGAAAGCTTGGTTCAGGTGGCTTTGGCGACGTCTGGCTGGTACAGGAGACTGGGACCGGCAGACTCGCCGTGGCCAAAACACCCCACTCAGCCGAGATGAATATCCGGGTCTTGCGCTCAGCCGCCATCTTAAAGAGACTGGTCCACCATCCCAATATCGTGCACCTGCTGGAAATTGTCAAAGATAACAGAAAGTTCATCCTGATCCAGGAATATGCCGAGGGACCGACACTGCAACAGTTACTGAAGCAGCCCATTACCCCACTCGACAAAGCAGCCTGGTTTCTGCAGCTCGTCTCAGTCATCTCCTATGCCCATAAGCATAAAATCATGCATCGGGATATCAAACCGGAAAACATCATCATCAACAAAAGCGGCCAGGTGAAACTTCTCGATTTCGGTATCGCCCGGGACCTCTCCTGGCAGCCACCGGACAAAAGTTCTGCAGGCACCGTCAATTTCATGCCGCCGGAACAGTTCGACGGCCGCAGCTGCCTTGCCAGCGACGTCTGGGCCCTGGGAGTCATCCTGTACATTTTTGCCACCGATACCGTACCGTATTTTCAAGGAAATGATCAGTACCCCTTAGACATCGACACAACGGTTGAAAGCAGAGCTCCACGTAAGATTAATCCGCAGCTTGATATCAATCTCGAGCGCATCATTATGCATTGTCTGCAAAAAGACCTGGAAAAACGCTACCGGAACGCCACAGAACTCCAGGAGGACTTACAAACCAGCCTGCCGCAGTTTGGTCGCGGAGAACTCTTCCCTGTATAATGAGCGGTTCATCGTATATCCCGATGAGATTTCCGAGGCATACCTTTTGTGATTTCAAATTCTATTTCAAGGCATTACACCCCATTCACCAATCTATGGGCATAGATCTCCGGTAAGCCGGCTGCAAGGATCTTCTCCCCGGCCGTCTTGAAATCATAAGCAATTCTATGAAATTCGACCACGTGCCTTGCACTGTCATAAATGAGATAGGCAGCTCGAGGATCGCCGTCTCTTGGCTGCCCGACACTCCCGCCATTGAAGATCTGGCGGTTTGTTTCAGCAACCGGCACCACCATGCTATGCTGCGGTGATCTGATATACATGCAGAAGAAATTTTTTCGCGTTATAGCGACAGGTACGTGGGTATGGCCAACGAAAAGGATCTTGGCTTTCGAACGGGCGAACGAACTGGAGATATAGGTTTTCTCGGAGACGTAATACCAGTTCCGGGGCCGGTAGGGATTTGAATGGCAGAAAGAAATATTGTCCCATTTTATGAGATCTTCCATCTTGGTCAGAAACCACATACTGTTTTCAGTAAGGATTTCCCGTGTCCACAGAATTACCCGTCGTGCATCCGCTTTCATATTGGTGGGAATCCCGAGTACGGCGGCGTCATGGTTGCCAAGCACACAGGGGCATTCAGGCAGGGACTGCAGCAATTCGATGCACTCGTTGGGGTTTGCCCCATAGCCCACCACATCGCCCAGACAGACATATCTGTCAACACTCTGTCGACTGGCATGCTCGAGGACTGCCCCTAATGCCTCCAGGTTGGCATGGATATCCGAAAAAACTGCAACTCTCATACGTTCCTCTTCTGGTGTCGGCTGATAGCAGCACTTTCGCGCGTTCCCGTCAGAAGTTGTAGGCCTGTGTCCAGATATAAGCCAGTTTCCGGAGAATAGCAAACTTCCCGCAAATTTCTCTTTTATAAAACTCTCTTTTTGACTATCAGTATGTGCACACGCTCTCCTTGAAATGAATAGAACCTAGAGGATTAGAAGACTAATGTTGACCACGACCGATAAAAAAAATCTCCACAGCCTCCTGGCAAAAACCGAGGACCCTGACAATACTTTCAGCTTTGATGAACTGCTGGGCTACCTGTTTGGGCTGGCAATGACCCCCGACCTGATCATGCCCAGTGAATGGATGCCAATTATCTTTGGCGGCGATATGCCGGAATTTGATTCGATTAAACAGGGGCAGAAACTGACCGAAAGTCTGGTTGCAGCGTATAATAAGTCTATTGACGATTTCCAGAAGAACCGGCTCAACTTCCCCTATAACATAGAAAACCTGCCAGAAGACCAGTTTGCCCCACTCTACGAATGGATCTCCGGGTTCGAAGAGGCTATTGCGCTTCGGGAAGAACTGTGGGACCCTGAGGAATATCCTGATTTAAGCGATCAGAAAAAAGAGGAACTCTATCACAGCATGATGACTATCCAGGGACTGGTCGATCCCATGGAGGTGATGGAGTATTTTGACGACATGCCGGACGAGGTGTTCCAGGAAGCCTTCGCAGGGCTGGACCTCGAGCTGGATGACCGGGAGGCGCAAATCCAGATCTTCCTGTTGACCTCCCTGCCCCTGGCCATCGAGACCTTCCAGGAGCATGCCCGCGCAGTTGAAAAAAAGCGGCAGCGGCAGTTTGCCGGATCCGGCGGCCCTATCCCGATTCACTCGGCTAAAATCGGTCGAAACGATCCCTGCCTGTGCGGGAGCGGCAAAAAACATAAAAAGTGCTGCGGCAGCAGATCTGAGCAACAGACAATTTTCCCCGGGGATGTGCCGTCAAGAAAATCAAACGTTATCCAGGTCGATTTTCCACAACATGGCAACAAAAAGACAGCACCCGACACCGCCCCCGCACCCATCTACCAACTGAAGGTGGAATTACAGGGGGCAAAGCCGCCCATCTGGCGAAGAATCCAGGTACCGGGAAACATCACCCTCGACCAGTTGCATACCGTACTTCAGGTCTGCATGGATTGGGAAGACGAGCACCTGCACCAGTTTCTCATCGACCGCACTTGCTATAGTCTCCCCGCCGAGGACGATTTTTGGCAAACGAGCAGGCCGAAAAACGAAGCCCACTATACCCTGCACCAGCTCGCCGATAAAATCCGCCCGCAATTTCAATATATCTACGACTTCGGCGATAACTGGATGCACCAGATAACCGTCGAAGAAGTTCTTCCAGCTGAAAAAGGCACACGTTCACCGGTGCTTCTCGCCGGTGAACGTGCCTGCCCGCTGGAGGATATCGGCGGTATTCATCAATATATGCATATCCTTGATATTCTCAAAGACCCCGAAAATCCGGAATATGAGGAAATAACCAACAACGTGCTGAATATGGCTATTTTTGCCCCGGAGAAATTCGCCCAGGAGGATATTAACGAAATCAATTCAATACTGCAGGAGCTCTTCCGACAAAAAAAATGATAACCCTTCCAAACCCAGAACTGCAACTCGCCGATGAATTTGTCGGGGACACCGGCTGCAATATTTATCTGACGGGCAAAGCCGGCACCGGCAAGACCACGTTTCTGCACAATCTCAAGAAAAAATGTCCCAAGCGGATGATTGTCACCGCCCCCACCGGCGTGGCCGCCATCAACGCCGGCGGGGTAACCCTGCATTCTTTTTTTCAGATGCCGTTCGGTCCATTCGTGCCGGGCAGCGAAACTACGGCGCGGCACAGGTTCGGCAAAGAAAAGATCAATATCATCAAAAGCCTCGACCTGCTGGTGATCGATGAGATAAGTATGGTCCGGGCCGACCTGCTCGATGGCGTTGACGCCGTGTTACGCCGATACCGCCGCAGCAGTCTGCCCTTTGGCGGGGTGCAGCTCCTGTTGATTGGCGATCTGCATCAGCTCTCCCCGGTGGTCAAAGACGCGGACTGGCGCATTTTAAGCCAATACTATGATTCCCCGTATTTTTTCAGCAGCAGCTCGCTGCGCCAGAGTGAGCTGATCACCATTGAATTACAGCATATATATCGCCAGGAAGACGACCACTTTATCGAGCTGCTGAACCGGGTTCGCGACAACAATCTGGACACGGCAACGCTGTCGAGCCTGAACGTCCGCCATATCGAGGGTTTTGCCGATGGTGACCAGAAAGCAGAGGGGTATATAACGCTTTGCACCCACAACAGCAACGCCGACGCCATCAACGCTTCCCGGCTGCAGAAACTTGCGCAGAAAACGCACCGCTTCGATGCCGAAATTGAAGGTGAATTCCCGGAGCATTCCTTCCCCACGGCGGTAACTCTTGAGGTGAAACCACAGGCGCAGGTGATGTTTGTGCGCAATGATTCGACTCCGGAAAAACGCTTCTTCAACGGCAAAATAGGCAGGGTCACCCGCATTTCCGGTGAAAAAATATGGATAAAATGCCCCGACGATACCGATGAGATCATGGTTGAACCGGCGACCTGGGAAAACATCGAGTACTCCCTTCACCCGGAGACTCTCGAGATCACTGAGAATAAAATCGGCGCCTTCATCCAGTATCCACTGAAGCTCGCCTGGGCCATCACCATCCATAAAAGCCAGGGATTGACCTTCGATCGGGCCATCATCGATGCCCAGGCTGCTTTTGCTCATGGCCAGGTGTACGTAGCCCTCAGCCGCTGCCGGACCCTTGACGGGATGGTGCTCAGTTCGCCGCTTTCACCACGATCAGTGAAAACCGACAGCACGGTATTGCGTTTCGTCGAACAGGCCGGGGCAAATATGCCGACGGCCCAAAAACTGGCACTGGCTAAAATTCAATACCAGCAGCGCCTGCTCCTTGAATGTTTTGACTTTAAGGAACTGCAGGTTCTGCTCAGTCAGCTGGTATCTCTTGTGGACAGGAATGCTGAGTTGATCGTTGTCTTAGGCGCCGGCGACCTCCATGAATTACGCCAGAATACCGTGAACGAAATATGTACTGTCGGGGCAAACTTCAGGCGGCAGCTGCAGGGGCTCTTCAGCCAAACCGTTTTTCCGGCAGAAGACCCGGCAGTGCTCGAACGCATAGAGAAGGCATCCATTTATTTCGAAGAAAAAATTGCAGCCGGTATCTCCACATGCATCACTCAGCTGGAGATAGAAACCGACAATAAGGAAACCCGCAAAAAAGCCGTCAAATTGAGGACACGTCTGCAGGAAGAAACGGCGATCAAACTGGCTGCCGTCAAAAGCTGTGCAACGGGTTTCAGCGCAGCACAATATCTCCGGGCGATCTCATCGGCCGAAATAAAAACTGTCCCGAAAAAAGACCAGGAAAGGGTGACAAAAACCCAGACCACCTACTCGGAAGCAGATATCGACCATCCCGAACTCTTTCAAACTCTGCGGGAATGGCGCGCAGCAGAAGCCAAAGAGAAAGGCGTTCCGCATTTTCATATCCTCCACCAGAAGACCCTGATTCAGATCGTCGTCAATCTGCCCGACTCACTCAAGACCCTCGCGCAAATAAAAGGGATCGGCAAGAAACTCTCGGATCGATACGGCGAAGAACTGATCGCCATGGTTTCGAGTTACCGGAAGAAAAACAATATCGTGGAGGTCATTCTCCCGGCGAAGGCCGAAGCTGTGCCAAAAGAGCCAGGCAAGCCCGCCGAGTTGCCGGAAGCAGTTAAAACAGATACGAAAAAGCTCAGCCTCGAGCTCTTTGAAGAAGGGTTGACACTGCCGCAGATAGCGGCTCAGCGCGATTTGGTCGTCACCACCGTCGAGGGGCATCTGGCGCATTTTGTGGCCCGGGGTGAACTGGCTATCGAAAGGCTGCTCCCCCCGGAGAAGCAGCAGGCAATAGAAGAAAAAATAAGCCAGATGCCGGATAAAAAAATGAGCGAAATCAAACTGGCGCTGGGCAGCGACTACACCTATAGCGACATCAGATTCGTCCAGGCTTATCTGCAGAGTCAGTCATCCTCCTGACCAGTTTCCATCCTGAAAATAACTAAACACTAACCCACAATCCGTATCTCCCGGGTCATCGTACTAAGCGATTCAGCACCGTCTGCCGTCACCAGCACGTCGTCTTCAATGCGAACCCCGTTACGCCCGGGAAGATAAATGCCGGGCTCAACGGTATAGGCCATACCCGCCTCCAGCAGCTGCTCGTTATCCCCTCGCATATACGGTTCTTCATGGCATTCCATGCCGATGCCGTGGCCGGTCCGGTGGATAAAAAACTGGCCATAACCAGCTTCTTCAATGACCTTTCGGGTGGCTTTATCAACAGCTGCGCAGCTTACCCCCGGTTTTCCTGCTGCCCGGCCTGCGGCATTTGCCTGCTGGACAATTGCATGGATTTTCTGTTCCTCCGCGTCAATTTCGCCCACAGCAAACGTCCGGGTGAGATCAGATATATAGCCGCTATAACTCGCCCCCCAGTCGATGACCAGCAGATCGCCCGCAACCAGTTGCCGCAGAGAAGGCTGGGCATGGGGGTTAGCACCATTTGGTCCACCGGAGACAATCGGGGCAAACGGCAAAGACGTATCCGATCCCTGGCGAATCAGCTGCATAAAAAGTTCCCCGGCTATTTCTTTTTCGGCGACGCCTATTTTGATCATCGGCAGGGTCGCCTCCAGCGCAGCCTCGGCAATTTTTACCGCCTTACGCATACAGGCTATTTCTTTTGTATCCTTAATGGCTCTCAGTGCGGCAAATATTGCTGAACCATCAGTAAATAAAGCATCACCTGCGGCAGAACGAAGATACTCATACTCCAGTAAGCGCAGCTGGGCCGGTTCCACCCCGACCTTCTTGCCGGCAAGATCAACCTTTGCCAGCGCTTCACCAAAGACACCGGACCATGTGGCCGGGCTCTCTCCGTAGGCATAGACCTTTGCACGATAAGGCAGGTGAGCAAGCTTTGCCTGCTCAAGCTCCGGCAGAATGATAGTTGGATCATCGCCAGGTGTAAAAACGATGGCAACCGGCCGTTCCATCAAATGAAAATGCAACCCCGTCAGATAGGTTAGAGTCGGCCCGGCATTGACCGCGACTGCGGAGAATCCTTTCTCCTCCATATATCTTTTCAGCCTGTCCAGGCGCGCAGCAAACATATCCCCTCCCGTTATGAAGCAGGTTCCCATGCGTCGCATGAGAACCTGAAGATATTAAAAAAGGTCCATCAACTTTTGCAACTTAGAGTGTAATCTTCGCTCCGATCTTCTCGACAAATTTTGCCAGCCAGGCAGGATGAGCCGGCCAGGCAGGTGCAGTGATCAGGTTCCCCTCGACATGGGCACTGTCCATCTCAACCGCCATATATTTGCCGCCGGCAAGGGCGACTTCAACCGAGCAGGCCGGGTAAGCTGAACATTCACGGCCCTTGAGCACATCGGCAGCCGAAAGCAGCTGGGCACCATGACAGACAGCGGCAATAGGTTTATTCGCGCCGGCAAAATACTTGACGATGGCCAGCACTTTTTCATTAAGGCGCAGATATTCCGGGGCACGTCCACCGGGGATCAGCAGACCGATATATTCCTCCTGCCTGACCGCATCAAAATCGGCATTGAGAATAAAATTATGACCCCGCTTTTCGCTATACGTCTGATCTCCTTCAAAATCATGAATGGCGGTGCGGACAAAGTCTCCGGCCTTTTTATCCGGACATATCGCATCTACCTGATACCCCAGCATCTGCAGGGATTGAAATGGCACCATAACCTCATAATCTTCAACATAATCACCAACAAGCATCAGAATTTTT
>JBBRDD010000203.1:0-8387 GCA_038204235.1 Desulfobulbales bacterium | reverse complement strand
TTCTTAACGAGTTCTGGCCGAAACCTGTGGTCTCTCTCATCTTCTTTGAGGGTTGGCAGGATTTCTTTCTGGGCAAAATCCTTGGCCATATCCTGCATCATCTTCTGCTCGTCATTCAACTTGAAATGCATTATTTTCTCCTCGTTCTATTCATTTTTTCAAAGTGCAAAGTTAAAGAATCAATTTATGGGGGTCGACTCTTTCCCGCAGAATTTTCAATTCCCTGTCGGTAGGCGGTTCCGCCTCGATCGCCCGAGAAATATCTACAGCGAATTCCATGTTATCCAGGATATCTTGCGGGGTAACTCCAGGATAATAGCTCGCCAAATACATCTCCTTAGTGGCATCATCGAAATACATGACACCAAGATTCGTGATGACGGCGGTCGGTCCTCCCGGCTTTAATCCCGCACGTTCCCTGGCACCCGGTCCATCCAGATAGCCTGGACTCGTCAGATAATCCAGTTTTACCGGGAATTTTCGTTTCTCATGCTGCATGAAAATGAGGCACCGGGACACAAATGACGCTACATCGCAGGCCCCGCCACTTCCCGAAAAGCGGGTTGTGGGTTGGAAATAGTCACCAATGCAGGTCGAATTCAGGTTGCCGTATTTATCAACTTGAGCAGATCCCAAAATTCCAATAATCCGGTCGCCGGTGTGGGGGTTTTGCATGGTAGCGAAAGCCTCCAGCAATCCACTGTTCGAGGCCGCTCCGAACATGACGCGAGAATCGGCAACAGCCATCGGGATTTCTTCCAGTCTTGAATCAATCGCTCCTGTTTCAAAAAAGATGATGCTTTCTGGAGCATTAATTTGCTTTGCGGCCATAGCCGCAACCATAGATATGCCGGTGCCGCAGAAAACGATATCGCCATCTCGAATCTCCCTTGCGGCCATGATGGTCATCATTTCTTTCAGTGTATAATCCATCGTATCTTTTCTCCTGAGCGCTACTTATCGTCTATCCAGACCAGTTGCATATCCAGTTCTTTTATCTGCAGAAATCATCTTCAGTTGCTCTTTTCCGACAAGATTCAATAGACCTGGGTGGTCTTTCACCCCATAAACAAATGTTTCCAGATACTCTTTATAGAGCTTGTCGTCTTTTGCAAAATTACTCAGTTGTTTGAGATAAATGGGGTCGTAATCGTAACAATTGAAGCATGCAGAAGGGTAGGCGCCGTGCGGAACATGGACCACCGCACTTACATGGATAAAAGGAATTTGATTGTACTCAGGTTTTTCCCTCAACTCCTCCGTGTCGACAATTTCTTCGCAGGTCACGATGACGTTTTTCGACGCCTTCGCCTGATCAATATCGGCGAAGTTCAACCCTTCAATCCGGCAGGTACCGTGTTTGTCCGCTTTCTGTACATGGATGATGGTAACGTCTGGATTTATAGCGGGAACAAGAACAACCTTGGAAGCGCCCCCCCAACTTCCAAATGGATTGTCAATAATTTCGACTTTTTTATCCGGTAATTTAGGATCTTTTGCCCTCATTTCTCTGGAAAATCCCCATTTTTTGAGGATGTCAGTGCCGAGCCCTGATAATGTGTTGATAAAGGGGACACCCATGGCACCTGC
This sequence comes from Desulfobulbales bacterium, assembly GCA_038204235.1. Lineage (GTDB taxonomy): Bacteria > Desulfobacterota > Desulfobulbia > Desulfobulbales > Desulfocapsaceae > Desulforhopalus_A. Next base: position 6,797 of record JBBRDD010000203.1, on the reverse strand, counting down.
ATGAAAACGAAGCGACATATGATAATTTGAATAATCTTCAAAGAGAATTTCTCCCCTCTGGATGGCGGATTTAAAACGGATGCATGTCGGTGCGGCTTTACCATTGCCACCATATGCAATTTCGAGCCTTGAGATACATCCACCGCCGATAAGCTCATCAACACCTGTACCGTTTGAATGGGCATAACAGTGAAGATTTTTTCTCCTCTGCCGCATGATCTCATACACTGCGGCCATGGGGTTTCGGTTCACAGTAAATCCGCCGATCGATATATGGCAGCCGTCAGTGACATAGGTTGTAATTGCCTGTTCCAGTGTCATGACTTTTCCTTGACTAGCGCTCATGTGCTCAGCTCCTTCATTGGTGCAATATTCTCAATTGGATCGCATACGAATACTGTGCAAGATAGGTGCCAAACGGCAGAACAATACGCTTATCATCTTGTAATAATGAGATTATTCGGCGTTCGACGGTTGAAGTAATGGAGAATAGACGTAGGAGAAAACCTACGTTTTTTATTATGCTGCAGATGGGATGTTTTATGATAAATGGCTATATTTAGCCGATTTTTCATAACTGTAGGGATAAATGGACACTGAAGGATTACTCCTACACTTATTCCCCTGACCATTATCAGGCTGGTAGTAGCAAAAGTTTTTACCGCTCCTTAGCCAGTTTGAGCCGCAATCCCCTCGTCTCAATTGCTGCAATCGGTGCTGGACGCACTTTTGATCTTATTGAGTTTATCGTAGAGAGACGTCCGATGCATTCCTAATATCTCCGCAGCCTTAGTTTTGTTGCCCTGAACAGATCGAAGAACGTTTTCAATCACTTTTCTTTCCGTCTGCTCCAATATCTGCTTGAGGTTGCCTTCCAAAAGAGGATCGTCAGTTTGTTGTCCTGCATCGGTACAGTGCCGAACCTGTTCAGGCAAATCTTCTGGTCTGATCATAATACCTCGGGCAATTATGCTGGCCTTTTCCATAACATTGCGCAATTCTCTTACATTTCCCGGCCAGGAATACCCTTTCAATAATTCTATCGCCTCTTCAGAAATCCCGGAAGGGCCCCAGGAAATTTCCGATTTCAGCTGCGACAACAAATGATGGGCAATCAGAGGAATATCGTTTCTCATCTGTCTGAGACTTGGGGCAAGAATGTTAAAAACATTAATTCGAAAATACAGGTCTATCCTGAACTTGTCCTCTTTAATCAGTTCACTGAGATCGCGATTTGTCGCCGCGATAAGTCGGAAATCCACCGGTATAGTTTTCGTCCCGCCCAGCCGGTCCACGGTTCGTTCCTGCAGGACCCTCAGCAGCTTGGCCTGCATAGATAGTGGCAGTTCGCCGATTTCGTCGAGCAAAATAGTGCCGCCATGGGCCATTTCAAACTTGCCAGGTTTTCCCTCGGTTCTTGCACCGGTGAATGCCCCGGACTCATAGCCGAAAAGTTCACTCTCGAACAGATCCGGAGGTATCGCGGCGCAGTTGACTTTGATAAAAGGTCCATTGGCCCGGGGACTTGACTGATGAATGAAATAAGCAATGACCTCCTTCCCCGTCCCTGATTCACCGGTGATCAAAATGTTCGAAGCCGTTTTCGCCGCCAGCAGGGATTTGTCTTTGACCTCTTGAATAGGCGCAGATTCGCCAATGATATCACTCCCCCCTTTAAGTTGACTCAGCTGATTTTGGTAATACTCCAGTTGACCATCGAGGAGTTCGATTTTTCGTTGGAGGTCCCATAATCTTGTAACCTCATTGAGCATCCCCTTGCCAACAGCGCCAAGCAAGTTCCCTGCAGTATCTTTGATCGGGATCCTGGATATGAGCTGTTGACGGCCACCGATGTACAGCGTGTCACCAATCCTGGCCTTGCCGTCTTGCAGTATTTCATGTAAGTGAGTTCCCTTTATAACCTCGGTAATGTGTTTACCAATGGCGTCATTACCGTCTATCCCCAGGAATTGTTCACTGTAGCGACTAATAAATTTAATTTCCCCATTTTCACCTATAACTATTGGACATTCATATGGATTGTCTATCAGACCATAGATGAATTCTTCACCAAGATTATGCAGTTTCTCTTTATAGGCGTCTTTGTTCTTATCGTCCATGTCGCATCTTTATAGCGGTAATTCAATTTGTAATGACATCGGATTGTGGCGGCAAAGCAAAGGTCCAGACAAATATTTCCATAGTGGTCGTCAATTGTAGTCTGTGACAAAGCTGAAGAAACAGCTTACCAGCAAGTACAGAATGGGTCAATTACACTACTGGAGTTCAATGTTTCATTTTCCAGCTGGGTTAATCGATGTGGCGAAAATATACAAAAAGACAACATCGGAACGCAATGCCCTTGGGAAAGAGGCTAAGAGCTCCATCACTATTCAGACACAAAGAGGATATTTGCTGGGTGCAAGGTGGAAACGAGCTGGAGGGCGGGGACTATTTGAGTACCGTCTTGAGGGGTGCTCTTTTCAGTACTCGCTTGACGGGTGTAAGTTCCTTCACGAAATAATTTTCTTGCAAAGAGCGCAAGAAAATTATTTCTAAGTCACTAAACACGACTGGCTAAATGCCGACTCCCCTGCACATTATATTTGAAATAGGAAGAACAAATCCCTTCATCGGATATCATACAGGGGCCGATCGGCGTCTGCGGGGTGCAGACCATGCCGAATGCCGGACAGTCCGGAGGAAGACCACGGCCGGAAATGATGGCATTACACTGGCACATACAAGATTCCTGACCTTCCTTAAAGCGGACATTGAATCTTTTGGTGGCATCAAAGAGCGCGAGTTCATCGCGAATGACAAAACCGCTCTGCTCGATTGTTCCAAGCCCGCGCCAGTCGGTATCAACGGCAAAAAACACCTCTGACACCATTTTCCTCGCCCTTTTATTATCTTCAGAAGAATAGATAAAGGCTGACGTATCGTCAAAAACCGACTCACCGTTTCGTATCTGCTTGACCAGGCTGAGAATGCCTTCGAGAATCTCGACGGCCTCAAATCCCGCTATGTAACAGGAGAGATTATGTTTTCTGGCCAGCTCGGTATACGCTTCCGTATCGGAAATAGTGTTGATATGATCAGAGCAGAGCAGGCCCCGGATATTGAGATCCGGGTCCAGCATCAGCAGGTCGATCGTCGGGGGCAGCAGTCTGATGGAGGGAATAACACAAAAGTTTTCAATCCCTAACCGCGCCGCCTCAAGGATTGTTTCGGCAACACCAGGGGCCGTGGCCTCAAAGCCTACCGCCGGATAGACAACGGTATAATCAGGCTCGCGCCGGGCAATATCCAGGGCATCCATGGGCGAGGAAATGATTTCGATCCGCGCGCCTTTTTTCCAGATTGAGCCAAGGGATTCTTTGCTGCCCGGAACACGAATAAGATCTTCACAGGCAGCAGTTATGACCTTAGGCTGCATGGCGACTTTGACAAAGGCGTCAATATGCCCGGCCGGCATGACACAGACACTGCAGCCGGGTCCGGCGACAAGATCTATTCTTTCAGGCAAAAGCTCACGCAGACCGTATTTGAGAATAGCCCTGTTCTGCGTGCCGCAAGCTACCATCAGGCGCATGGGACGGTCAACGAGTTTGTGTATTTTCTCAAGCAGTGCTTTCTGGACGTCAAGATCCTTGGTCACTTTCTCGGATTCCATTTTGGTATACCCCTCACCCCAGGTGGAAAAGCGCTCTTTCACCTGCCCCAAGTAACTTTCTGAAAAAAAGGCATCTTCTCCAGAAAGATGGCCGAACATTATTCCGATGCTTCTGCCTCGTTCTTCATCATCTTATAGCTCTCGGAATCAATTACTTTTTCGCTTTCTATTTTCTCAATTTCAGCTCGAGTCAAATGAAACTTGCCACACGCTGGACAAGTACCGTCGAATTCATCTCCGACGGCTCGTGCTTTCAATTCGTCGATAGTCATGTGATCCAGCTTGCCGCATGCGCCACTGGGATTTTCTGCTCGTACCTGCACTCTTCGTGTGTTTGGCATTCTCGCCTCCTGCACTTTAATCTTCATTCCTTAGAAAAGGAGAAGATACGTTACCTGTATATACTACATTATAGACCAAAAAAAACAAAAACAATCTCTCAGAAACTGATGCCACCTCCAGTCGAAACGCTTCGACTCTCCTGCAGGTGACACCTTGAAGTTTCTAGCTGACTATCTGGTCAACCTCTTTTCCGTTTTTATCTACAATACTTACAGATATTGGTATGCCGCCATCCAGGCGGTGGGTAGCACAAGACATTCAGGGGTCGTAGGCGCGCACCGCCATTTCCACCTGATTGAGCAATCCCTCGTTATAGACCCCGTTTTTGATAAGCGTGGTCGCCGCCTGCTTGACACTCATATTCATCGGCGCGATGTTATGGGTCGTCCCGACAATGAGATTTGCCTTGGTGATACAACCGTTATCGTCGGTAGTGTAATCGTGAATTAACGTCCCTCGCGGCGCTTCAACAACTCCAACGCCCCGACCGGCTTTCGGCTCAACCTTGGCCCGAACATTGGTATCGGTAATGCCTTCCCATTCGAGCAACTCTATAGTCCGCTCACAGGCATAGACCATTTCAATAAGCCTTGCATAATGGTACAGCAGGGTCTGCTGGGCCGGACGACCAAAGGAACTCCTGAACGCTTCGAGGGCCGCCTGCGCTCTTGGCGTAGAGATTTTGTCACAGACATTGATTCTTGCCAGCGTGTTGGAACGATAGATCCCTTTCGGTGCAGCGAGATCCATATTAAAGCCTTCATCCCAGGACTTGGCATAGGGCATCTTCGAATAGCCCCAGGGTTCGACGTGCTCGCCAATATAGTTAATATAATCTTCGCCGGCAAAATCGTCATAGCTGCCATCGGCCTTCATCAGTCGCAGTTTGCCGTCATAGAGTCGCAATGCGCCGTCTTTCTCATCAACCGTTCCGAGAAAACCGGTTTTTATCACGCCAAGCTCGCCAATGACGTCCATATATTTATTGAACACATTGTTAATCGCGTAATCAAGGGCGTACAGGGAAAAATCAAGCAGCGTCCGGGTCCCTTCGAGCAGCTCTTGTCGTTCCGCCTCGACCATCGGTTTGGCAAAACCTCCGACAACCCCGGCAATGGGATGAATGGCTTTACCGGCAAACTTCTCCAGCATCATCTGGCCGAGCTGGCGCATCTTAACGACCTTGGTCGCCAGTTCCGGTGCCGCTTTGACCACGCCGATAACATTACGTACTGAATAGTCGGCATCCGGTCCCAACACAAAATCCGGCGCTGCCAGAAAGAAAAAATGCAGGATTTTATCATTAATGTGCGCCAGTATCTGACACATTTCCCGCAGTTTATGACCAGTTAAAGTGGGCGTCACGCCAAAGGCACCGTCGACTGCCTTATTCGAGGCCAGATGATGCATCCATGGACAGATACCGCAAATTCGGTTGACAATACGGGGCACTTCTTCAGCCGGCCTGCCCTCAATAAATTTCTCAAACCCGCGCAGAGACTGAATGTGCAGGAATGCATCCTGTACATTGCCGTCATCGCCTAAATGAATGGCAATCTTGGCATGTCCCTCAATGCGGGTTACCGGTGCAATATTTATTACTTTTCCCATCTTATTTCTCCTCCACCACCGGTTTTTTAACCGGTCGCAGTTTTCCGTGGGCTCCTGAAAATCGTAGTATAGACCGGCGGTCAATAACCGATTTATAGTCAATACCGTTACTTGCCAGAGCATTCATCATATCAAGCAGTTGGTTGCCATCTTTGCGTACCGGCCCGAAACAGCCCCGACAAGGCACCCTGGCGCTGATACAGGCCGGGGCACCACGCCTGGCACAACCGGCTGCGGTGACCGGCCCAAGACACAAATATCCCTGTTCCAGCAGACAACGCATCTCATCAATCGGGGCTCCCGGTACGAAATCAGCATTGGTGATAAATCGTTTCACCTTATCCACCGCACCTTTTCCTTCGCGCCTGGTTGGACAGGTATCACAGACACTTTTGCCGGGAAGCACCGGATCACGACCTTCGACAAGCGACATGATAACCTCGGCAATCAGCGCCGGATTAGGCGGACAACCGGGCAGCTGCATATCGATTTTCACCTTCTCGTCACATGCATAAACCCGATCAAGCGGTGCCGGGACCTCAACATTCGGCACTTTAGCGCCCGGATCAGTGCTCTCCGTCCTATAAATTTCTTCCCAGCTCTTCTCACGATCCTGGCCGTTCATCAGCGCGGGAATGCCACCGTGGGTCGCACAGGTGCCAAGAGCAATCAGCACCTTGCACTTCTTGCGCATTTCTTCCAGCACTTCGAGGTGTTCGTGATTGCTCACCCCTCCAGTGACAATACCGACCACGGCATCCGGAATGTTCAGAATTATCCCTTCGCCGCACTGACCGAAATATTTATGATCCATCAGAACCGGCGCATGAACAATATCCAGTGCCTCAGTTATTATCGGAATAAGATCTTCGCCGATGTTCAGAATGGCAATTTCACACCCCGAACAGGATCCCAACCACTCCATTGCAGTCGTTACACCCATATCTTTCTCCCTTTATGCCACTGAGGCGTCCTGACCATTTACCGGGCCTAATTTTTTGATACGCGCTGTCATCTGGGTGACGGCGGCAACAAATTTGTCAGGCTCCGCCGAAGAAACCCAGGTCAAATTGAACCGATCGGCCTCGTAGCCAAAATCTTCCAACAGTTCGACAATCATGTTGGACCGGGTCATTGCTTTATAATTACCATCCAGGTAATGACATTC
>JBBRDD010000202.1:0-8460 GCA_038204235.1 Desulfobulbales bacterium | reverse complement strand
CCTGAAAATTGCCAAGGGGCTGTATCGCGAGCGGATCATGACTGAAATGTTCAATGCCTATATGGATGAACCGCTGGCTATCCGCAAAGATGTGCTCAACTATGTCAATATGATCATTGGTATAGACGCCGAAAATCTGGGAACGGATAAGATGTGGAAATATAAGAATCCCCAGACCGGTGAATTGCAGGCCTTAAAGATCGACGAGCGGTATATCAACTCGGTGGAAGATGGTCTTGGTCTGAAGACCAGGGAGCAGAAGGACTCTTTCAGGACCTCGATTCGGAAGATCTATGGCCAGAAAATATCTGTCCGTCCGGACTATGATTTTATGGACAACCTTGAGCTGGTCAAGGCGGTTACCGATGTTCGGTTGAAATCGGATATCGCCGGGTCCGGCAGTCTGATCGGAGCATTGGCTAACCGTACCAATGAGGAGAACCAGAAGCTGTACGACCGGATGATTGAAACCATGCTGAAGAAGCTCGGATATTGTACGACCTGTGCCCAGAAAACTATCGAATATTTCTGCACCCAGGTCGATGAAAACTGATGGTGTCGTAAAAACTACCCAAAGGGCATAGAAATCTTCATCTTCTTCGTTGTTGCAAATTGTACTATCATTACGACGTACTTTAGTACGCCGAAATAATAGCACAATTCACACTCCTCGAATATGAAGCTTTTTACTCAACCATTGAAGATCTTAGATTTTTACGAAGTTGTCAAAACTGATGGTGTCGTAAAAAATGAAACAAAAACTGCAGACTCTCTATCGTACCTTGAAAGAAAAGGGGCTGACCCCGGAACAGGACCGGAAAATCCGCTATGAGCTGGATTTACTCGAGCTTGACCGGGATCACCGCTATGCGCCAGCGCCTGTTGTTCCAAGTATTTACCAGTACAATGATCTGGAGATGCTTCATGACGCTTCTCCGCCGAAACTGATGGCGCTCACCACCGTTCAGTCGCTTGACTATCTACTGGAAAAAGACAAGCAGCGTGAAGAGGATGGCTTCCCCCGAAAAATAAGAGTCGGCAAGATGGTCAAGCCGAGCCAGACTGGCGATGATAAAGTCGTTATCGTACCGACCACGGTGGAGGAAAAACTGGTCCATGATAAAGTCCGGTTTAATGAGGAAGGCGAAGAGGATGAAGACGATCAGGGATCAGGAGATGGTGGTTCCGGCGAAGGTGAAGAAGGCGAAGTCATTGGCGAGCAGCCGGTCAGGCCGGAACAGGGTGGCGAAGGAGGGGCGGGCAAAGGCGAGGGCGGTGAACATGACGTCGAATCAAACGCCTACGACCTGGGGCGCATTCTTACCGAACAGTTTGAGCTGCCCAATCTGAAAGATAAGGGGAAGAAGAAATCGCTCACCAAGTACACCTATGATTTAACCGATAAAAATAGAGGATTCGGCCAGATACTGGATAAAAAGGCGACCCTCAGGAAAATTATCCAGACCAACATTGCCCTCGGCCGAATCCACGCCCGGGACCAGGTCGACAGCCGAAAGCTGATAATATCACCGAGGGACCGAATCTATAGAATACTTTCCAGAGAAAAAGATTATGAGTCCCAGGCGGTGGTCTTTTTTGTCCGGGATTATTCCGGTTCCATGGGAGGTAAACCAACGGAGCTGGTGGTCAACCAGCATGTTCTTATCTATTCCTGGCTTATTTATCAGTATAAGAACCAGGTGGAGAGCCGGTTTATCCTGCATGATACCGAGGCGAAAGAAGTTAAAAATTTCCAGACCTACTATAACTCGACCGTGGCGGGTGGTACCCAGGTGGCCAGTGCCTACAGTCTGGTCAATAAAATTGTCGAAGAAGAATCGCTTGAACGGGACAATAATATCTATGTTTTCCACGGAACTGATGGCGATGACTGGGATACTAAAGGGGATAAGGCCCTTCCGGAACTGGAGAAGATGCTGCATTATGCCAGTCGCGTCGGGATAACTATTGCTGAAAACGGCTACGGTATTTCTGGGCAGACCGAGGTCGAACGATATATCCGTAAATCGGGGATGCTTGAAGAACGAAAAGATGTGCTGCGTATGGATGTTATTTCCGAGGACACCAATGAAACGAGACTGATCAAGGGTATCAGAGAACTTATATCCTAACTCCTTTACAGGGATATGTGTTCTCATGGTGAGGTGATATGGAACTGCTGAGTCAACATGCAAAAAAAATCATGGAAGGGTGCAAGGAACGGGCCCGGGATGCCGGTCTGCGTTTTCAGGATGATAGCCTGGAATATATAGTCACGAACCGTGACTTTTTGCAGCTGTCACCGAAAAACATGATTCCCACCCTCTACGATTACTGGGTGCAGGATGTTGAGGTACTGAAGGATCAGGGCCAGTATGAACTCTATCCCAATAACCCATACGAAACGGTCATCAATACCCGCCCGCCTATTTCCTTCTATAACGATAACAATCCCGACTGGCTGAACGTGATGATTTTCTATCATGTCATCGGGCACATCGATTTTTTTCAGAATAATCTCTATTTTCGCCATACCTGGGATTACGATTTTGCCGGCAAGGCCCTTGCCGATAAACGATTGTTTGCCAAGCTCCGTTCCGAAAAAGGCCGGTGGGTCGATTATGTGATTGAATTTTCCCGGGCCATTGACAATCTGGTCGGTTATTTTGATCTCCTCTCTTCTTTTGCCATAGAAAAGAAGAAACTGTCGAAAATTGATTACTATTTCGATGTTTTCATCCAGCAGAAAGAAAACCATACCATTGCCGGATATGTCGCGGAGATAGAAAAATATAACAAATTCATGCGGGAATTTCCTCTGAACGGGGAGGCGCTTTTTCTCGAAAGTGTAAAGAGTAAATATGCCGAGTTTGAATCACTGTACAATAAGGCCCTCAATGAAAGCGGGCAGGGGAAAAGGCATGACCTGCTCCAATTCCTCATGGAACATTCCGAATTTCTCAATCGTGATGAAAATAAATGGATGTTGATGGTCATTGAGGTGGTTCGCAGCACATCGCTTTATTTCCAACCGCAGATCAGAACGAAGATTCTCAATGAAGGGTGGGCAAGTTACTGGCATGAAAACCTTTTTTTAAATGACGACCGAATCAGCGGCCATGAGGTCGATTTTGCCGTGATAAACGCCAAGGTGACCTCGATGCCACGCGTCGGAATGAATCCTTATGCGCTTGGCATGCGTCTCTTTTATTACCTGGAATCCCAGGCAAATGCTGGGAAAATATCATATGATTATCAGAGAATAGCCGATAATGACCGACGGAAAAATTTTAACTCCGGAGCTGGAGGCGGCAGGGATTTTATATTTTCTGTCCGGGAAAATTTTTGTGATTCGATGTTTATCAATGCCTTTCTTGACCAGGATTTTGTCGACCTCCATCAACTCTTTGTTGTTGATAAACGTCTCAATAAAGAACGTATGACCTGGGAGTATTATGTCAAATCGAAAAAGGCCAAGCATTATAAGCAGATGATTGCTGATTCTCTGTATCATCCTCCGGCCCTGACGATCAATGTCGATGACGACAATACGCTGGTTCTCAATCATGTTTTTGAGGGGAAACCTCTCTATCGTGACTATATCGAAGGAACCCTTCTGGGGCTGGAATTTCTTTGGGGGTCAAAAGTGAGTCTATACACCCACGAAGCGGAACTCATGAAAAAAGAACCGGGGCAGGTTAAGGATGGACAGATAGAAGAAGAACGGGAAATTAAGTGGAAGCGCTTTCGCTACACTATGAAAGATAGAAAGATGACACGGGTAGTGATCAATTAGGAGCCTGTTCGAAAATGTTTCGATTTTGGGTGAAAATTCTATTCTCGGACAGACCTCCTTGTGACGGAATAACAGCAGCAAAGGTGAGTACATGCGCGATTTAACCAAGGCCATGGAGAATCTTGATCAAAACAAGGAACAATTGCACCAGTCGCCGATTCTCTCTTTTCCGGATTTTCTCCAACAGGTAATCGAGCACCCGAACCGGATAATACGTAATGTGTATCAGGTCTATTCCGATCTGATTGATAGCCTGGTTGATGATGGTATTGATGAATATGATAACGATCCTGAATCCATTCGATTTTTGAAATATGATTGCACCAGGCTTTTTGTCGAAAGTTCCGACCGGCCTTTTTTTGCTGATCGACTCTTTGCCAACCGGCTTATGCGTCATGTGGATAGTTTTAAACTGGGGTCGAAACAGAACAAGATTTATATCTTCGATGGCCCCCATGGCAGTGGAAAATCGACATTTCTAAATAATCTCCTGCGATCGTTCGAAAATTACGCCAACTCGCCCGAGGGCTCCCGGTACGAGGTGATCTGGCGGTTAAAGCATGACCATCTGGTGGGTGGAGTGCATAGTTTAAATTCTCTGACCGACAAACTGGCCTGGGTCCTCGAGAATGACGGCAAGACAGAGTTGGCCTCGGAAATGAAATGTGCCTGTAAGTCGGATACTGATTTGGGCGGGTATTTCGATGTTCCGTGTCCGAGCCATGATAACCCGCTGCTGCTTATTCCCAAGGAAGTTCGGCGCAAGTTCTTTGATGATCTCTTTGAAGATGATGTATTCAAATGGCAGCTGTTTACCGAAAAAAAATATGAGTGGCTCTTCCATGATGAACCCTGCACTTTCTGTGTTTCACTCTATCAGGCGTTGTTGCAGAAGTTTCGGGATCCGCAAAAAGTTATGGAATGTGTCTGCGCCCGTCCCTATGTGTTTAACCGACGGTTAGGCGAGGGGGTTTCCGTTTTCAACCCCGGCGATCGACCCTTGCGGAATCCCATTATGCATAATCCGATTATTCAGAGGAGTCTGGATTCCGTGCTGGCAGATGGCAAGCATGTCAGCTATGTCTATTCCCGCTATGCAAAAATCAATAATGGCATCTATGCGCTGATGGATGTCAAATCGCATAACACCGAACGGTTGATGGAACTGCATAACATTATCAGCGACGGGGTTCATAAGGTGGAAGATATTGAAGAGAAAGTGAATTCTCTCCTCTTTGCCCTGATGAACCCGGAAGATAAAATACTGCTTGCCGACCTGCGCGCTTTCTCTGACCGTGTGGAATATATAAATATCCCCTATGTCCTCGATTTGCAGACGGAAGTTGATATCTATCGGGAGAATTTCGGCAAGCATATCGATGAAAGTTTCCTGCCGCGGGTCCTGCATAATTTTGCCAGGGTGATTATTGCGACCCGGCTGCGCACCAAGTCGGAGGCGATGGAAGAGTGGATCGGTGAACCGGAAAAGTATGCAATGTATTGCGATACCAATCTGCAGCTGCTGAAGATGGAGATTTTCACCGGTTATATTCCCAAATGGCTGGCGGAAGAAGATGTCGCTCAATTCACCGCCAAGAGAAGGCATAAAATAGTTGCCGAGTCGGAGAGCGATGGCTGGAAGGGATTGTCCGGTCGTGACTCGATCAAATTATTCAATGAATTTTATTCCACCTATGCCCGGGAAGACAAGCTGATCGACATGGCAATGCTGGGAAAATTTTTCCGGAAATATTGTAAACAAGACCGCGACATCCTGCCCATGGGTTTTCTGGATTCCCTGCTGCGGATGTACAACTACACAGTCCTTCAGGAGGTAAAAGAATCGTTGTACTTTTATAACGAGGAACAGATCTCCCGGGATATAATTAATTATATGTTTGCCGTCAATTTTGATGTCGGAACTGTCGAGACCTGTGAATTTACGGGGGAGCGACTGGATATCACCGAGAGTTTCTTCCATCGGATGGAGACCCGGCTGCAGATTGACCCGAAAGTGAGTGTGCCATTTCGTAACAGCGTACAGAAGTCCTATTCGACTACTGCTCTGCCGCAGGAAATGTTGCGCGACGGCCTGCCAATTACCAAAACCTCGCTCTACATTCACCTTTATGAAAAATGTACCCATAATCTTAAAGAAAAGGTGCTGGAACCGTTTTTGAAAAATGAAAATTTTCGTCGAGCTGTCAAGGATTATAATCTTGAAGATTTTAAGACCTATGACAAAAAGATCCAGAATGATGTGCACTTTATGATGGAGAATCTCCAGCACAAATATCGCTATTCTCGTCAGGGTGCCAGGGAGATCTGTATTTATGTCATTGACAATAATCTGGCCCGGCAGTTCTCCGGGCTAAAGGAATAATCTGCAAACTGCATGGGTCTTTTCTCCCATACCCACCCCTACGAAATTTTTATTCCAGAAGGCTCCGTCAAGCTTATTGTCGGGACCTTACCGCCGCCAAGGTTCTCGGAAGGCCGGCTCAAGGAGCGAGATGTCGATTTTTGCTATGGCAGTTGCGATGGGATGTTGTGGCCGGTACTTAGTGAAATCTTTCAGCTCGGCCTTCACTATGACAATTCGCCGGCGACGGTTCAAGAGCGGCAGGACTTTCTTATTCGGCAAAAAATTGGTATCTGCGATATAGTCCAGTCGTGCAGGCGCAGTAAAATCGATGCTTCGGATATTGGCATGACGGACATCCGGCTGCGCGATATAGTTAACCAGCTGCAATTGTATCCAACTGTCAAGACGCTTATTTTTACCGGTGGCAACAGTAGAAATGGGCCGGAATACCTTTTTCGTCAACATCTGAAGACTTATGGCTTAAGGCTCTATCCCATAAGCCGCGATGTCCCTAAAGTACACCAGTTCACTTTCGCTGGCAGAGTACACACGACAATCTCCCTCACCTCCCCTTCCAATGCAGCCAACCGGGCAATCGGCAGCAGTCCATTGTATAAGAAAAAGAAAAAAGAAAATCCAGCCTATTCCACCTTTGACTTTCGTGTTGAACAATATCGAAAAGTTTTTGTCGATCAGGCGTAACCGTTTACCAGCACCCCATCTTCGTCCGATCAGGCCCCTTCACATAACCAATTATAGCTCAGGAGCCTGCTTGAACGAACCTGGGGCACTGGATTAACGGTTACATATCCGGTTGATACTGTCTTTTAAGGTGTTTCGGTAAACGTTTACGATGAGGCCCTGTAGTAAGTAGAAGTCATGCTATGGCTTGACTGGCTTCCATTATGTGGCGGATAATGATTTTTTCGAAACCGTCATACATTCCCAAACCATGGGCAATGGATTCCACCCTTAGCCCTTTTTTCTGTAGTCGGGATTGCCAGGAAGACGGGCTGTCACTGATGATGTCTCGGTGATAGTGCATGCCGGCGACGAGAAACAACGGGATGATACACACTTCAGTAAAGCCACACCCGGCGATTTCATCAACAAGCTGTGTCGTATCTGGAGATTTTTCCACAACACCGACGTAGATTCTTGGCCCGAATTTTCTGCGGAGGATTTTTTCCAGGCTGTAGTAGGCCGTCCAGATCGGATGATCTGTGCCATGGCCCAGGACTAAAATGGCTTGCTCCGGCCGTGCATCGATAACCGGCCGCAAAATTTCACCTATCTGATCGTAGTCTTGCGGGCTGGTGAGCAGTGGCATGCCGAGCGCGCACTCAAGTCCTGATTGAGTACTGTTCCTTACCAGTCGGTGGAATTCGGTGCCGGGAAATAAATGCAGTGACTGTACGACAACCTTGGTAAAACCCCGTGCGGCTAAATTCTGCAGCACTTGTTCGGGATGGAGCACGGCTGATTCCTGTCGAAGGTGCAGCTCCCGGGTGATCTTTTTTGAGGAGTATGCCCATATAATCTCAGCCTGGGCAAAATGGTCTTTGAGATAGATGCCTAACTTTGAATAGGTAGCAACCGCCTTCGAGGTTGTACCAAAGGCTGATATGACGATGGGAAGTTTCATGGAAAATAGAAGAATGAAGGAATTTATACCCGTTTGAGGGGTACTGAAAAGAGTACCCCGCAAGGGGCATTAGAAAAAGTCGACTCTTTTTGGTGGGTTCGGTTTTTTTATACCATACTCACATGCTACCGCGAAAAGAAAATTTATTGAAACAAAATAACATTTAAAGTAAATCAAAATAAGTGATACAATAATTTGTACTGTAATACAGATTTTTTGATAAACCTTCTTGACAACAGAAAGACATTTGTAGTATTTAATAGATCATCTATTCAATTAAATACTTTTTTACTTAAGCTATAATGCCTGTAGGTAGTGGCGCAGATAGAAAGAGCGGAAAAAATTACAGCTGGAGGAGAACAATGGTGAAGAAAATTTCAGTGATCGCACTGGCCGGAATGCTTGCCCTGCCTACGTTTGCTATGGCAGCCGGAAAAACGAACGTCGTGGATCTGGAGAAGAAGATCGACGAACTGAGCAGGCAACTCGAGGAGTTGAAAGGGGCGATGGATGCCCAGTCGAAAAAAAATGACGCCCTGGCCAATAATGTCGAAGAGCTTGGCAGTGATATGGAGGATATGGATACTCGATCGGAAAAATGGGATCTGATCTCTCGTTTCGATTTGAGCGGAGATTTCCGTAGCCGCCTGGATT
>JBBRDD010000201.1:0-8605 GCA_038204235.1 Desulfobulbales bacterium | reverse complement strand
TCCAGAATTGATACCAGCCGTTCCTCCTGTTCAGTTAACGGTGTTGGCAAGCATTGGTTCAGATGAGGAAACAGACTTCTTTGGACACGCCCCATCAACCATGATATTGTGTCTATGAGCTTCATGGTATTCTCCTTGGTTGGGTTTTGCTGGATACAAAACTATACCAAGAAATGCCATGATGTTCAATTATTTCAATATGTTAAATAAAAATACTCCATTTTTCTGTTGGCGAAAGTCTTTTTGAAAGAGGCTCAATAGTCAGCTGAATATTTATGTAATGCATATTGAGTCAACTATAGGATCTTTTCACTGGCCGGTCAATCATGAGCAAAAACAGTAAACGAAAGGATGTGATTGGTCATTTAGCATGCTTGACATCAGTCTTTTTGCGAATACTATACTTACTTGTATGTCACAAAAATGACATTCTGAAAGATGGAAACATGCAAAAAAATTGAAGGATTCGAACAACAATGGCAAAGCAGGAACAACAGATAAAACGCATCTGGATGCTCAGTAGGGAATATGGAAATCTTGCCGGGGCGGGAGGCGTCAAGGATGTCGCCTGTCAGTTGGCGGAAAGTCTTGCGCGTTGGACTGGACGTTCCCTCAATGTCGTGATGCCCTGCTATGGTTTCCTCGACGCGCTTGCCCTCGGATTTCAGCCGGTAACAGATCCTTTATGTCCGGACCGACTTTTTCGTCTGCAGATTGCCATGCATCTGCCTGATGCCTACATCCTGGAAGAGGTCGGCTATTTTTATCAAAAGATCAACAGAGTGCATGTTTACCTGGTCGATGCTGAGCGTTTCCGCCAGAAATCAGCTGTCTATACCTATACCGAAGATGATGAAAGAGTTGCGCCCTGGCAAAAAAAAGCCATGGGCCACCATGACTATTTTGCCATGAATCTTTTACACCAGAAAGCGGCACTGGAGCTCATGGTATGTCTTGATGCAAAACCGGATATCATCCACTGTCATGACGGACATACCGCAATATTGCCGGCACTCATCCGCGAAAAATCAGGCTATCACAGTTATTTCAGAGCAACAGGTTTTCTGGTAACCATACACAATGCGGGCATTGGCTATCATCAGGAAGTGGCGGATATTCCCTATGCCCGTTCCATTACTGATTTGCCGAATCAGATTATTAATGCCAACCTGCTTGATGATAAATTTGATCCTTTTCTGGTGGCTGGTGGCTATGCGGTTGTCAATACGGTCAGTGAAAACTATGCCAGGGAGCTTCAGGAAACTGCCAATGACAGGCTGACGGGCTGGTTGGGGCATGAGTTGAAAAGACGCAACATCATTTTAGAGGGGGTAACCAATGGCATTGAACCGGTCGCCTTTTCCTCTGCAGTCATTGCCGGTGATAATCCGGAGATGCTCTTTGATCCCGGTGATCGACACGATACACTCTCTGGCAAATTGCGCTGTAAAGCTGCGCTGCTGGCCGAGATTGCTGGTGGTGGCGAAATAGCGGAAATACAGCGCTTCGGTACCCTGCAGAACAGAGCGGAGTATCCTCTTTTTACGTTTATCGGCCGTCTCAGTGAACAAAAAGGGATTGATGTCCTACTGGAAGTGATGGAGGTCTTTCTGGAAAAAAATGCACACTGCCAGTTGCTGGTTCTTGGCAATGGCAACAGCGACTTTGAATCTCGGCTGATTGCGAAGACCGAAAGTGGGCGGTTGCACGGCAGAATGTGTTTTCTGCAAGGTTTTAGTCCGCACCTGGCCAATAGAATATTTGCTGCCGGTGATTTTTTTGTTATTCCCTCAAAATACGAACCCTGCGGGTTGACAGATTTTATTGCCCAGCTTTTCGGCAATATTCCTGTGGTGCACCATGTCGGCGGACTGGTGAAGGTGCGGGATGGAGTGACCGGTATCGCTTATCGGGGAGATGCCCCGGATGATCTATTTGAGGCTCTTGAAAGAGCCTTGGTTTTGTACGATGACCTGCCGGCAAAGCGCACAATGCAGCTACAGGCGTTACAGGAGATCGAGCAGAAGTATACCTGGACAAATGTTATGCAAAAATATCTGGAGCTGTATCGTGAGGCCAGAAGGAGACAAGTCTGCAGGTGAAATGGCGATTGTTTGGCTTATACCAAGAAATGGAGAACTGGGTCAGTAACTGTTCAGTATTCTGGCCGGAGATAACGAATGATCCGCATGGGCGGAGCGACAGGACAGATAAGAGGAGAGGAATATGACAGTAAAAATAGCTATTAATGGTTTTGGTCGGATCGGCAGAAATATGTTTAGAGCGATCGATAAGGATCGAGCTTTTGCCGATATTGAAATTGTGGCCATTAACGATTTGACCGATAATGCAACCCTGGCTCATCTTTTGAAATACGATTCAGTTATGGGGGTCTATCCCAAAGAAGTCACGAGCAATGAAAAAGGTATTATTGTCGATGGTCGGGAAATTGCCGTTTCCAGCCACCGGATCCCTGCCGATATCCCCTGGGGTGATCTGGGGGTTGAATATGTGGCAGAATGTACGGGGATTTTCCGTGACGCGGAATCTGCTCAGGGCCACCTTGACGGCGGTGCATCCAAGGTGATTATTTCTGCACCTGCCAAAGGCAATGTCAAAACCTTTGTTATGGGTGTCAATGAGGATGAGTATGACCCGACTCTCCATCATGTAGTTTCGAATGCGTCGTGTACGACCAACTGTCTGGCCCCGTTTGCCAAAGTCATCCTCGATAAATTCGGCATAAAACGCGGACTGATGACGACCATTCATGCCTACACTGGTGACCAGCGCCTGCTAGACTTTCCCCATTCCGATCTCCGCCGGGCAAGGGCCGCAGCCCTATCGATGATTCCAACCAAAACCGGAGCCGCGGCAGCGGTGTCGCTCGTTATCCCTGAGCTGAAAAACAAATTCGACGGTCTGGCCGTCAGGGTGCCGACGCCTACCGTTTCTCTTGTTGATGCGGTAATGGAAGTGGAAAGAGAAACAACCGTAGACGAAGTGAACCAGGCCCTTAAAGCGGCAGCGAACAGATATCTCGGCTATACCGATCTGCCGCTTGTCTCCATTGATTTTCAGGGAGATCCCCGCTCTTCAATCATTGATGCCCAGTCAACAAAAGTTATCGGCACTTCGGTCAAGGTGATGAGCTGGTACGATAATGAATGGGGGTACTCAAACAGGATGCTTGATCTCATCCTGCATATGGAGGCCAACAAAGCGCTCTGATAAAGTGAAACGCATACGTACGCTCTTTAAAAGCGCCATTGGGGTTTAACTTCAACGGCGCTTTTTTATCTCTTGCGAATGGAGGAAGGTATTCATTATAGTCAGGTATTGATTTCGAGAGGGTAATCAACTTTGTGAAGGATTAAAAAGACGGATATGACAAACATAAAGAGCGATGCAGCAATTGAATCGGATGCACTGAAAGCTAATTTACTGGAGACGGCGGGGCATGTAGTTATTGATCAGGAGCTCCTTGTCTTGCTGGAGGTCGTCGAAAATTTCAAAGGATTGCACTCCACTCTTGAAAAACTTC
Organism: Desulfobulbales bacterium; assembly: GCA_038204235.1. Taxonomy (GTDB): domain Bacteria; phylum Desulfobacterota; class Desulfobulbia; order Desulfobulbales; family Desulfocapsaceae; genus Desulforhopalus_A. The sequence goes on along the minus strand of JBBRDD010000201.1, from coordinate 5,061 downwards.
TTTATGAAGTCTGCCATCCGTTTCGTAATTGGAAAATAGTCCTCCCGCAGTTGCGCAGCTTTGTTTTAAAAAACATCAATCACTATAGAATCCATGAGAAAGGACCGACCGCTTTTCGATTGTTTGCCTCTCTTTTTATGGAGGCCCTGCAGGAGACGCAACGGGATGCCGCACTCTTGTCCCAGGCTGTCGGGGCTCTGACGATATGGCTTGATAAGGTGGTCAGCAACTTTACCGCTGCGGATCTGCAACGATACGAGTCGGAATTAAATGATGTTTTTGACAACATCGCAGCCCTCGACAAGACAGATCGACCAATCATGGTTCAGATTGTTCACGGTCAGCATCCGCTCAATAAAATAGCCGCAAAATTGCTGGAAATAACTGAGGAAAATCATGATCATTTTGATTTTCATCCTCTCGCCAGACTCGTGCAGGTTATACTGCACCGCTGCTATGGTTATTGGTTACAGGAAGATGACCCTCTTGCCTGGTTCCTCGATCGTTGTGCCATTCCGGTCGCCGATTTTCACTCCTCCCAGTTATTTCAGGTCATCTCTCATGAGATGATGCAAGACCATCTGGCGGTGCTCAAGGGCCTGGATCTGGAAGAAAATCCCAGATCCGGATTGCAGGCAATGCTTGAGTTGCCCGACCATATCGATATTGTCAAGTATTACCGCGATATGCCCAACAAGCTGGTGGAGGCCGAAGAGGTCTTCAGGCAGTTAGAGCAGAAGGGCAGGGCTTTTGTTCATTATTTTAACGAGAACAGGAAACTGCTTTTTCTCTTCAAGATCATGGATACCCAGGGCTTGTATCTGATTCATGAGGAAACGCTGCGGGAAATTAACCGCAGTCTGGTTCAACTCATCAGAGAGCAGACGTTTGAGGAAATAGAAGAGTTCCTGCTGACCACATTTAAATTGCTCAAGGCCAATGTCCGCAAGTATCCGCATACCTCGCTGCAATGCATCCAGGTCCTTGGCGCCGAGGTGTTCGATCGCAGCAACAGTCAGATGGTGGAGGCGTTTTTATGGGGAGTGGTGCGTTTTGGTTTTCAGCATGCAAGTGTTGTCGGAGTTGATGAAAACTGGCAGCCTTTGACCAATCCAGCCCACCTGGCCAATATCAGGGTGTGGCTTTATCTGATTATGCGAGAACCCAAATGGTGTTCAACGCTCTTTTCCGCCCTCATCATTAACCTGAAACTGTCCGGTACCTGTATAAAAGACACCGATCTGTTCCAGCGCGATATTACCCAGCTGCTCAATCATCCCATTGAGCCGATTTACAATCTGTCGAAGCAGTTTGCCAAGCTTATGCCGGTTTTCTTCAATGAAATCGGTTCAGAGGGTGAATTGCGTGATGTCTCGACAGAACTTGACGAAATCCACAAGCGAAAAGATATCCTGATTCACTTCTTGAGGAAACAGGGGCATGTTGAAAGCTCGAACCTCATCGTTGATTTCATCCAGGCCATTGTCCTTTTCTGGAAAACTCGAGACAAGACCCTCCTTTTTCCATTTATTCCCGAGGAAGTGTATGTCCAGGTAAAAACGAAAGGAGAATATATTGATGATCAGTTCATTCTGAGCGACAGGCTCTGGAGAGAGATGGGGATTGGTCGGGTCGAGGATATCCTGTTGCAGGACGACGATCAGATTGTCGCCTTTCTTGGCCGCCAGAAGGATCTGAACTCTCATGAGGTGCGCCGCTTTGAACTGTTGCTTCGAATGTATAAGCTCCTTCATAAAAAATACAATCTTGGTTTTCTCCAGCTCCATTCGGAAATTGCCAGGGCCGTAAACGATGGTTTTCCGGAGATGGAGGGGCTGCTGGCAGGCCTTAACCATTCTGATACGGAACATTGTCTTGATGCTTTGTTGACCGCTCTTGAGGGGTTGCAGGAGATTATCCTGTCGGAAGAAACTTTCGAAGCACAGGAAGATATTTATTATAAAAGACATATCGCCGTCGATATTCCGTCCGTGTACGGCAGATACAAAGAACGTAAATTCGATGCTCTCAGTCTTACTTTTCGTCTTGAGAATCTGGCCAATCTCTACCTGGAGAAGTTGCCGGAAACGGTCAATCTGTCCATTATTACTCAGGCCACCTTCTATAATATCGTCCGTTGTATCAAACTGTTCCTGCGGGCACTGGTTGTCGACGGCATCACCTCCCGCAAGCTTTTCACCTATCTTGCGCTATTGGAAAATTCGTTGAAGGTGAGACGCTTTTCTTACACCCAGTATCTGGATATTTTTCGTGGGATGTCCGAAGGTGTCAAAGATATCATTTACGCCTTCTATACCAACATTCACCAGAATAACCTGTCAATCATCATTCCCCAGATCGGTCGTGAGAATATTCTTGAAAAGTATAGCAGCCTGTATGATGAATCCGAAATCGGCACGACGGTACAACGTTTGTCTGAGGTTTTTTTACGGGAATTGATTTCTTCAACCTTCGGCCTGCAGCATCTGGATAATTTTATCATGCGTATCCTGCAGACCCTGGAGAATCAAAAGGACCTTCTTGATCAGAGAAAACTCGATCTATTGATGACCTATAATCCTGAGCGAGCCTTGTCGCTGTTGCATAAGCCCAACCCTTTCACCAATAACCTGATTCATCTGGGTAATAAGGGATATAATCTGGCCACCCTCACCGAAGATGGCAAAAGAGTGCCGCCAGCCTTCGTTATTACGACCGAGATTTTTCGTTGCCAGGAGATTGTCTTCGGCTATGCCAAAACACGTGAAGAATTCATGCTGGGAATACGTCGGGCTTTGACAGAGATAGAACAACTGACAGGCAAGACCTTTGGCTCCCCGGAATCTCCTCTGCTTTTGTCGGTGCGCAGCGGTGGGGCCATTTCCATGCCGGGGATGATGGCCACTGTCAGCAATGTTGGCGTTAATGAAGAGCTGATCTCCGAGTTCATTGCCAATAACGGCAACGCCTATCTTGCCTGGGACAATTATCGGCGATTTCTACAGTCATGGGCGATGATTTCTGGTATCGGCAGAGAGGAGTTTCAGATTCTGATGAACAATGCCAAGGCCAAATGTAATGTGAGCCTCAAACGGCATTTTTCACCGGAACAGATGAAGGAACTCGCCCTGTCCTATCAACGTTTGATTCGGCAGAGAGGGCACGGTATTCCCGATGATCCGTGGTTGCAGCTGGTCAATGCTATCCAGCTGGTCCTCGCCTCCTGGGTAACCCAGAAGGCCGTGGAATATCGAAAAATCATGGATGTGTCGGATTCCTGGGGGACCGCAGTAATTGTCCAGGCCATGGTGTTTGGCAATAAGAGTGGCAATTCAGGGGCCGGGGTTGTCTTTACTGCTCATCCCTACCGCAAGGTGCAGAGGGTGGCACTGTGGGGCGATTACGCCTACGGTGACCAGGGGGAGGATATCGTGTCCGGCCTGGTATCCAGCTGCGCGGTCTCTGTGGAACAGGCAAAACTCGACGGTCGGCCAGTGGATGAAACCATGGAGGTGCGGTTTCCGAAAATATATAAAAAACTGCTGGAGATCTCCCGGGAGCTGGTCTATGACAAACGGTGGAATCCGCAGGAAATCGAGTTTACCTTCGAAGGACCGGAGCCGGAGGAACTCTATCTCCTGCAAACACGGGATATGATCACCATTAAGAAAAAAGAACATCTCAATGTCTTTATTGAAAGCCCGGCGCTGGCCACCGCCCATCTTGGCAAGGGCGTTGGTGTCTCGGGGTCGGCGCTTTCTGGCCGGGCCGTTTTCACCGAGGACAATATTCGTATGCTCAGAAAAACCGATCCTGGTACCCCGCTCATTCTCATTCGTCAGGATACCGTCCCGGAAGACATCAAGGTGGTCAGTCAGTCTGATGGGCTGCTGACTTCAAGAGGCGGGCAAACCTCTCATGCCTCCGTAGTAGCCGTTCGGCTTGAGAAGACCTGTGTCGTCGGATGCAGTAGCCTGAAAGTTTACGAGGTTGACCAGTATTGTGAAATTGCCGGGGTGCGGATAAGTTTTGGCGATCCGGTGTCAATAGATGGGAGAAATGGGCAGGTCATAAATGGCATGCACGCTATTGTCGAAGAATACCATATTCTGCCTATTTAGTGACTTAGAAATAATTTTCTTGTGTTTTTTTAATAAAAATAATTCGTTACATTCTCACTGTGCGGGCTCGTTTTTCGATTTCCGGGGGTAGATGCCTGTTTTTTGGTGCGTTTCTTCTCCGGCGCAGTAGTATTATGATACTGTTGAACAAAAGTACGATCTGAAGGTACTGAAGTAAGGCAAAGGGATAGTACATTCTGAAGGATAGATCATAGAAAAAACTGGGGGAACTCTATGTTAGAAAAAAAATATAAAAAAGGCCCAAAATTGTTCTCTCTGGCCAGGAAAAGGGCACTTGTGCTTGGTATTCCGCAGGAGAAGGGGATTAAGCTGGCAGAACTTATCGGCAGGATTCAGGAAAAAGAAGGTAATCCATCCTGTTTTCGCAAGAGAGAGGTCTGCTCTGAAATCGCATGTTGCTGGCAGGCTTCCTGCGAAGCTCGTATGGATAAGAAGTAGATGGTGTCGCCGGCTACTGACGGCTTTCGGCCACACCAAGCTTTTTCAAAATGAATCCTAATGGACAGAACTTGGAAAACCCGAACTGAAAAAGATTGAGGCCGACGAAAGCAGTAAAAAAGAGCCAGTATTTACTGAGGAAAATTGGACTGGCCTCAACGCCTAATGAAAGACTGAGCAGGATAAACGATCCGGCCAGAACATGTATCCAATCTGAAACGATCATTGTCTTGTGTCCTCAGTTAGAAATTTGGGCAGAATAGAGTTCGCATTTTCTGGATGAGTTCCAGTATGCGTTTGTCGGTAATTTTATTAAATATAAAATTAGCATCCTTGCGGAAGTCAATTATTCCCTGGCCACGCAGGATGTTCAGGTGCTGGGAAACATTGGCATTGGTTGTCTTGACCTGGTCCCTGATCTCACCCACGGAAAGCTCTTTATCCTGGAGCAGGCAAAGAATTTTCAGGCGGATGGGATGGG
>JBBRDD010000200.1:0-8754 GCA_038204235.1 Desulfobulbales bacterium | reverse complement strand
TCCCCATCCGTCCTGACTAAACCTTGTGCCTCGTTGCCGGGCCGACTCGTGTCAGGACGAAAACCGTTTGCCATCATGGCGGCGAGCGCAAGCTGCATGATCGCCTTATACGCGCTGTCGAAGCGGGTTTCGCAGCTGATCGACCCGACGCAGGCATCGGCAAGATTGCGCCTGGCGGCCTCAAACAGCCGTTGCACCTCTTCCCGACTGGTCGAATGGCTTTTAAGCTACCCGATCTTTTCCAGGTTCTTCAGATTTTCCAAGGTCATGTTCGGTGCCTATGAGAAATATTTTCGGTTCGCTCATGATACGGGAGACAAACTGTTCGCCGGCATTCAGTTTGGTAATGAATTGATCAGGGGTTATGACGACCGGATTGATTTCGCGACCGAGCTGCAAGCGCATATCTGCCAGAGCCAGCACCACATCGGTGAAGGAGACTGACCCGACAATGCAGACATCCACATCGCTGGCCGCATGCTGTTCCCCCTTTGCCACGGAACCGAACACGAACGCGAATTTTATCGAATCGGAAAGCGGAAGCAGCGCTAGCCGTATGATATCCGCAATGCCGTTTGTCTTGCGGAAAATGCCGGCAAGCTCATTGTAGATGGGACAATCCCGGTCGGCCCGATAGCGAACCTGATTACCCGCCGTATGCCGCACCAGGAACCCTGCTTCGGCCAGAAGCTTGAGCTCGCGGTGCAGCGATCCTGCCGGGACTGCCGTCAGACGGGAAATCTCCCTGACATGGAAATGTTCATCGGGGCGCAACAGCAAAAGGGCCAACACCCTTCGCCGGTAGTCGCTGAACAGGGTTTCTGCAAGGCCGGATACTTTCATGTAACTGTCTCCAACTGTTCTCAATTTAACTTCGTTTGCAGCATGTATGAGAACGTTATTCAAACGATTTCATACATGTCTTGAATTCCGGAGACGATATATTTCACCCTCCCAACGCACGTATCGCCGCTTCCGGCACACAATTAATAACCAAAGTCACTCCCCATCCGACCCTGTAAACCCTTTTGCATCGTTACCGTCAAGTTCAATAAACGGGGCACCTAATTCCGGGGACAGTATATTCAACCCATGTCAATCTAAATATTCACAGCCAAACACCGCAACCCCGCCCGCATGCAGCATCTTCCTGACCGCCATCTCCAGCTTCGTATTCTTACCACGAATCCGGCTCATATTCCATGAGCGTTTAGCTTTTGTGAGATGATCGGTCAAATCTCATCACACCCCATCCGTCCCAACCAACCCTTTTGAATCGTTGCCGGTAACTTCGAAACTGATTCCGGTACAATGTACTTGCCTCGATAACCTCTGAATTACAGCGAAGCTTGATCCATCCGCTTTTTCCAGTACCCCGGCCTGCGCCGTTGGTGCATGACAGCCAGTATGAATATCCGTTCCGAATCAACCAGGTACACGATCATGTACGGAAAACGATCCAGCAGGCGCCTTTTTGTATTCAGAAGAAAATACGGGCATCGATCAGGTGACTCGGCCACATCGGCAACAGCCGCGTCAATCTCGTCAAGAAAACGCTCACCAAGGCCTTCAGCCCGTAATTCGTAATACTCCGCAGCCTGAACAAGTTCCTCAAGCGCAAAGGGATGATATTCGACCGGCTTCATCGCCGTATCCGCTCCCGTGCCTGACGCATGGCGTCAGCAGCAGGTATGCACTGAACATCTCCCGCCTGAATGGCGCGATAACGCTCCTGAAGTTCGGCTACCCACAATGCTTCTATCTCGGTCTCTTCGTCTTCGACCGTTTTGAGCTTCGCCACCATGCGCTCGTATTCCTCCAAACCCATGAGAACAAGTTCGCCATGCCCCCTGCGTGTGAGATACACCGGTTCATGTTCCTTGCGGCAGATTTCCGAAAGATGATTCAAGTTATTTTTCAGTTCGGATACGGGATGAATATGGGGCATGATTATGTCTCCTTACAGTTTTGCGGACGCTTGGAAAGCTGGTTCTACATATCAGAGAACCAGGCAAATAGCCATCGCAAACCCTTTTAATTAAAGCGATTATGGCCGTTTTATGCCTGCCAGCCAACATACCACAAGCCCATGTCACAATACGTCATTCTTGCAACCGCCAATTAAAAAAGGGCCGGCATCTCGCCAGCCCTTTGGAATATCTCCTCTCAACACCCGCATCATCGCTTCCGCCTCACGACCAATCACCAACCATCACTCCCCATCCGTCCCAACCAACCCCTTTGTATCATTGCCGGCAAGCTCAAGAAGCGGAGGCGTACTCTTGATCCGCTTCTCGACTATGCTGATATGCTCGGCAGGCGGGATAGTCTCCGGCTGAATTATTCCGCAAGCTGCTTTATCGCTGTTGTTGCCGTTAGAACCTGCATCTGACGGATAGCTATTTCGTTGAGACGCTTGAGACGCTCCCCCTGTGCCAACCCCATGTGAATGAGTTCGGCATTCATACCTTCAATATTTGCCAACACCAGCAGTTGCTCGATAGTGGCGTAATCCCGCATGTTTCCTTCCTTGTCAGAATTCGCATCCCGCCACTGCTTGGCTGTCTGACCGAAAAGGGCAACATTTAGCACATCGGCTTCGTGGGCGTAGATTATGGTGGCCTGTGAGGATGTGACTGCGGCAGGGATCAGGTGGACTTTGATGGCATCGGTATGGATACGGTAATTGAGCTTGGAAAGGGTGCGATTCAGGTTCCAGGCGAGCGAAAGCCGGTGGTTTTCGTCGTCTTTCAGACGCTGAAATTCTTTTATGAGGTAGAGCTTAAACTCAACTGATATCCAGGAGGCGAATTCAAAGGCAATGTCTTTGTGTGCAAATGTGCCGCCGTAGCGCCCCGACTTGGAGACCAGTCCGATAGCATTGGTTGCATCTATCCATTGCCGTGGCGTTAAAACAAAACTATTGAGTCCTGCTCTGTTTTTAAACCCCTCGAATTCGAGGGGTTTAAAAACAACATTGTTCAACCGCTCCCAGATTCCCAGAAACTCAACAGTATTACGGTTTCTCATCCAGTTCTGGATGACAATATCCGATCGATCCGGTTCTTTGTACTTGGCAATGTCAGTCAGAGAAATATAGTCATCGTGGGATTGACTGTGAATTGCGACGATGGTTCCTTGAACCTCAATCGTACTTCTTTTTGATTTGCTCATGGATCGACCTGTCTATGTACGAAGAAGATTTGTAATTGCGGCAAATTTGCCATAATTAGATCCGGAGAAAAATGCCGGTAGATTCGCATGAAACCGGTAGCGACTTCTCTCAGCGTGAAAATTATTCCGACAGGCATCTCCAGCTTGGAATCATTCCCACGAATCCGGCCTTAATTCCGGGGACAGTATATTCAACCCATGTCAATCTAAATATTCGCAGCCAAATACCGCAACCACGCCCGCATGCAGCATCTTCCTGACCGCAATTTCCGGCTGCGTATTCTTACCATGAATCCGGCTCATATTCCACGAGCGTTTGTCTTTGGTGAGATGATCGGTCATGGCCTTCAGTCGTTCTTCAGCTTCTTCTTACTTGTCGGCAGAAAATTATCACCCGTCACTACCGGTTTGCCAGATCTCTTTTCAATATCCTTACGCGTACTGCCGGCGACGGCACCGCCCTCCCGGGCATCCTTCTTCAGCGGCTCAAACCCCTTTGAATCCCTGTCCCGGTGGAGTTTGGTTGTTGTGGCCTCTCCCAGCATGGTCAGGATCAGCTCAATGTCCGTCATGTGGTCGCGCAGGTTTTCCCGCTCCAACCCCTTGACCTGCTTGTAATCCTCCACCTTCAGATCGAACGCCCCTTGCATGATTTCATTGGTCAGTATGGCGTATTCCAGGCTGGTTCGTAACCCGCGATTCTGCCACTCGTCTGTCAGATCCTGCCGGACGGCAATGCCCCGCATCCGCTTGTCAATCCACTCTTTCGGGTAGCCCTTTTTCTCATAAAGCGACTGCATTCGCTCCATGGAGAGTTCCGGGTTTTCGATTTCATCGATCCGCTCTTTACCCACCTTGGCAAGCCAGCGCTTCAGCGGCTCCACTTTGGGCGAAGGAACAGACTGGATTATGCGGAACATGGTTTCGGTGTTGGCGCAGTCGGTGGCGTAAAACTTTCCATCAGAAGCAGCAAATTTCAGTTGTACGATTTTTTCGTACAACTCGACATAACCTTCCTTGGCAAGCTTTCGCTTCAGGTCACTCCAGTATCGTTTCGGGATGCTGCTGCCGGTCAGAACCTCCACGATATCGATAACGGAAAACCACCACTCTTCCAAATGGAGGATCTTCCTGATTTCTTTGCCGTCAAAAAGGGCAACCTTGACAATTTCATTTCCGGTCATAAATTTTCCTCACAGCAGCCAGTCTCCAAATGCGATAAAGCAGACAAACAAAAAAAGCGTCCAACAGCGCATGGCTGTCCGGACGGCTCTGGTTTCTTTTTACGTCTCAATATCTACTCGCTCTGACACTACACCCTCCACAATTGCCGGTGCCGGAAACAACCATAAACAAATATCACCGTCTTCCATTTCGGCAGAACAATATCCGGCTTCCCCGGTAGATCCTTCACATGGAGACGGAAGCGGAAGCCGGCGGCATGCAGCGCCTTCCTGACCGCGACCTCCGGCTTCGTATTCTTACCACGAATCCGGCTCATATTCCATGAGCGTTTAGCTTTTGTAAGATGATCGGTCAAATCTCATCACTCCCCATCCGCCCCAACCAACCCTTGTGCATCGTTGCCGTGAAGTTCGAGAAGCGGAGGCGTACTCTTGGTCCGCTTCTCGACTATGCTGATATGCCCGGCAGGCGGGATAGCTTCCGGCATGGCACCGCCAATACGCTTGATCGCTTCGCGCACCGCCCTGCCGACAGCTTCATGCGTACGGATTGCCTGCTGCTGGTCCTTTGCCGGTGTGCGGGCAAGCTTGTCGCGGGTCTGCGTCATGCGGAACTGATTTGCGGCCAGTTCAGTGGTATCCATTCTGTCCATCAGGTTGTCTTTTTTGGGGATACCCTTACGCTTTTTTATCCCTTCATTGCCAAGTCCGCCATGCAGCCCCTTGTATCCGGCATCGTGAAAAATGCCGAACATTCTGTCCTGTACGCCAGCCTCTCTAGCCGCTCCGGAAAGGGCCTTGAACTCCTCGCTGGTCTGCTTGCGTATTTCCATCGGTTTCATAGACAACCCGCATCGGAACCTGCTCGGAAAGATGCAGCATATTGGCTGCAGTAGCTTCAGACGGTTGCAGACGGGCTCCGTCTCGACGAGCCAATGCCTCGGCAATCATATCCACCGATGGAGACAAAAGGCCCAACTGCTCATGCTTTCGAGGAAAATCGTAAAACCCTCTGGCCAGGCGGCGAATTACACCCCCGCGAACCATGCGGATCAGCACCATCCCGACCGTATGCGGAGATCCGAGATCAAGAAAGTCCGTTGGAGAAAAAACCCAATCGGGGTAGTGCTCATGAATTCTGTTTTCTATTTGCTTGCTTACGGTCATGGAAGTAGTTTTCGTCATTATATTGTTAAAAAAACAAGCCTGTTTTTTTAACAAAATATGCTTTTCTTCTGCGGCTCCATTAATGGCAAGATCGCCAATTGGTGAGTTCCTGATCCAAGACAGACAGTGGGCTTTCTTTCAGAGTATCGAGACGTTCCGCTTGGATGTTCAAACGCTTGCAGACTTTGCGTAACCCCATATCTAACGGGACAAACTCGGCGGCCAATGTTATGATCGGTTATTCCCAACCCTGCTCGAATAACTTCTGCCGCTCAAAGCGGATGGTCTTGGTACCCATGCTGTCCCTCCAGCACTCTATAGTTCAATAACCAGATTCCTGTCGTACTGCGGATTGACTTCCACATCCTTGTACCCATAGGGATTCACAATCACGCGGGTCTTGCCGAGAGTGTAGTCGAACGAGTTGTGGGTATGGCCATGCACCCAAAGATCCGGACCATGGTCGATGATCTCGTTGGAAATGTCGGTCATGAAGGCGCAGTTGAGGCTGTCTCCACGGAACCGCCCGTGGATGGACAGGGGAGATACGCCATGGTGTGTCACAATGACGGTCTTCCTGTCTCCCGCAGTTGCCAGCGTCTCGAAGATATACCGCTTTGATTCCTGAAACAGATCGACCGTCTCTTCCGGCATGAGCCGGGTCCCGTCCGCCTTTTTGATTACGACAAAGTCGTTCATGTTCTTCCGGGCGTGCTGCATTTTGAAGAAATCTTTGCCGAGAAAATCCGTCCAGAGTGTAGCGCCGATGAACATGACGTCATTGATTTCGATAGACTCGTTTTCGAGGAAATGGACGTTCTTGGGAAGTGAAACATTGGTTTTCAGCTCCTGGATACGACCGAAGAAATCGTTGTGGTAGAAGAAGTGGTTTCCCTCGACATAGATGACGGCCAGAAAACGCTTGGCCAGGAGAGTAATGACCTTGAACCAGGTTTCCTGTCGGTGGGCCAGTCCGATGTCGCCGGCAACCATGGCGACAGTTTCCTGGTCTGTCGACAGCGGCGGAACCACCAAATCCAGAATGCGCGGGATCTTGTTGGGTTGCCAGAATTCGGTGTGGATGTCGGAAAAGGGGCGTACGAGCATATTATCCTCTTACATGCAGATGACTGGGAGACTATGTTCAGGTTAATAAGGCAACAGGTACTGCTGTTTGCTGCAGAGTCTCATGCCGTGACCGTTGGCCCGCCATGCCGGACCGGATCAATCAATTTGAGACCGTATAATACTCAGCCAGATGACCGTATTAAGGTAAAAATTGCTAAAAAATGTATATAAAACAGTATGTTACAGTATGAAGCGTGTGGCAACACGCTGAAACATTTCAGCCTGCAGGCCGGTCAGACAGATGGATAACTTTTGCTCCGGTCTTCAGGTTGTCGAGATAGTCAGCCCATGTCTGCATCATCTTTTTTCGCTCATCGAGATGGGATGTGCGGTTGTACGCTGTACCCAGTGCATCCCGGACAGAGTGGCTTAATTGGTGTTCTATAAAATCAGGCCTGACTTTGAGGACTTCATCAAGGATTGTCCTGGCTGATGCCCTGAATCCGTGAGCGGTTGCCTCCTCTTTTGTGAACCCAAGCCTTCGGAGTCCAGCATTCAGAGCATTGTTCGACATGCAGCGCAGTGGGGACCGATGGCAGGGGAAAAGGTATCTGCCATATCCGGCAAGCGTTTTTAACTCTTTCAGGATGGCAATGGATTGCCGCGATAAGGGAACGATGTGCGGCTGCTTCATCTTCGTTCGTTCTGCCGGAATTTCCCAGATGCAGTCTTCAAAGTTTATTTCTGCCCATTCGGCAGCCCGCAGTTCGCCCGGGTGTGAGCGGTTGCGTGAAAATGCAGTAAATGCGACAACATAAAAATGCACCATTGATCGGTATATTTCGCCCTTATGAACACTGGTCTTTCCTCGAATATGGGGTATAAAGTCTAATGAAACGGAATCGTACGCTAAAAATTATGTGAATCTAAACTTTGCCCAAAGTTAATATTCGTATTTGGAAATTTGGTTGAAGTTCTAAATAGTATCTGGCGGCAGAGTAAAGTAGAAAGTTGCCCCCTTACCAGGCTCCGCCTCTGCCCACAATTCACCGCCGTGGCGCTGGATGATCCGCTGCGCCGTGGCGAGTCCAATGCCGGTGCCTTTGAATTCTTCAGCGCCAGGTAGGCGCTGGAACGGAGTAAAGAGCTTGTCCGCATCCACCATATCGAATCCTTTCCCATTGTCCCGGACAAAATAAGCATGTTTGCCGTCGATCTCAGTTGCACCGAACTCGATGATTCCTTCCTCTTGCGAACCAGAGTATTTCCAGGCGTTACCGAGAATGTTCTGCAAAACCGATCGCAAGAGTTTGGGGTCTCCACTGGCCATTAACCTATCGGTAATACTTATCGTAACCCGACGATTGGGTTCGGCCAATCTCAGGTCAGCTACTACACTATTCGCTATTTCGCTGAGATTGATCGTCTCTTGATGCAAATCAGAATGTGCAGAGGAAGAGAATTCGAGCAGGGCATCGATAAGATAATTCATTTGAATTACCTTGTCATGTACGGTTTGGACATCCTCTTTGATTCCCTTATCAAGGTTGTCTTCGTACAGCATCTCGATTGACTGACAAATAAGGCCGATAGTATTTAGTGGCTGCCTCAGGTCATGAGAAGCCATGCGGTTAAAAGTATTCAACTCATGGTTGGTTTCCTCCAGTTCAATTAACCGAGCCGCCAGGTCGGTGTGCAGTCGAGCGATCTCCTCCTGAGCCTGTATGCGTTCGGTGATGTCCTGAACGGTACCAAAGCGAGCAATAATATTACCGTTATCGTCTTTTAGAGATTGTACATTAATATTCACATCGAATATGGTATCGTTACGCCTTGCTCTTGCATCGAACTCGTTTACTTCTTTCTTTCCCACAAGTTCTATCATTTCATCAATTCCAGTGGTGGGCGAATATAGTTCAAAATATTCTTCTATGGTGGGCGCGCCAAGGGCCGGATCACGTTCAAAAACAAGAAACATTCCTTCAGACCAGGTCAACTTTTTGGTGCTTATTTCAAAATGGTAGTGACCGAACTTTCCAAGCTTTTCGGCCGCATTCAGGCTGGACTCGCTCTGTTTGGCCGTATCAAGGAGCCGCTTGTTTTCAAGTGCCATTGTAAATGAAAATTGCAGCTTGCGGACAAACTCGACCTGCTTCTCCGT
>JBBRDD010000199.1:0-8819 GCA_038204235.1 Desulfobulbales bacterium | reverse complement strand
GGGGTCGCTGAGGATTGTTGCCACAATAAGACCACCATGGGCCGGTGGGTTGGAATAGATGACCCGGATGGTGGTTTTCAGATGACTCATGGCCACCACCGCCTCCTCTGCGGTCGGGCAGACTATGGTCAAAGCACCGGTTCGCTCATTGTACAGACCGAAGTTTTTCGAAAAAGAACTGGCGATGAAAAAATCGACGCCGGTTGCCGCGAACTCTTCAATCCCGCACCGGTCTGCTTCGACACTTTCTCCAAAACCCTGATAGGCAAAATCAAGAAAGGGAATCCAGCCTTTTTCTTTGCCGATGGCGGCTACCCGACGCCACTGGTCGGTATCCAGATCAACCCCGCTTGGGTTATGACAACAGGCGTGCAGCAGAACGATGTCCCCGGCCGGTATTTTTTCAAGACTGGCCGTCATAGCACCAAAATCGACGGCTTTGGTTTCCGGGTTGTAATAAGCATATTCCGCCAGCTCAAAACCAGCTGTTTGAAAGACACCCTTATGATTGGCCCAGGTCGGTTTGCTGATCCACACTTTGGCTGCAGGATAAAATTTCTTCAACAGATCACCACCCACCCGCAGCGCACCCGTCCCGCCAGGGGCATGAGCGGTAACGGCGCGACCGCTGGTTATAACTTCAGTTGATTCACCAAAAAGGAGATTTTGCACTTCTTTGGCGTAGATCGGATCACCGGAAATGGGCAGGTAACTTTTCGTTCCTTCCTTTTCCAGCAGAATTTTTTCTGCGGCTTTCACACATGCCAAAATGGGAGTTTTACCTTCCTCATCTTTGTACACACCTACGCCGAGATTGACCTTTTTTGTATTTGGGTCATTACGAAACGCATCGGTCAGCCCAAGAATTGAGTCTGCCGGAGCTGCTTTAATATTTTTCCACATCTATTTGCCTCCAAAAAGGATCATTAATTTTCCAAAGTCCAGTTTGTGTAAATACAAACATTTGGTGAATTGTGTCAACAGGAATGACAATCACGCGCCGAACTGTTGCGCTCAACCACGGCTTTATACAATCGGTTGCTTGATCTTCCTGTCAACAAATGGTAAAAATTTCTTTGGTATCTCACAGATTATTTCCTTGTTTTTTTTGCAAGAAAATAATCTGCAAGGTACTTATCCCGGCTTATTTCCCGTGCACCGGGGTTATATTCTCGTATTGTAACTCACTCCCGAATAACGGGATATTTTTGCCTAAAATCCGATGAAAAAAATTATTGCCGCTTTTTTCCTTCTGATCTGTGCTGTCGTCGTGCTTCTCGCCTCCATTGATCTTGAGCCATACCTTGCTCCGGATAAAGCAGCAACACCGGCAACGGAAAGCACAGCCAGCCAAGAGCCTGTTGCTGCGACCAAAGACATCAAGGAAACCGAACAAGTACAGCAGCTGCAGCAGATACAACCAGATGACCCAATGAAAACGCTCCCCCCCGCACCGCCCGTTGACGAAATATTCCCAGAACAGGAACAAGTAGTTATGGCGCCACCGCAAACAAACGCTGCGGTTGCAGAAAAAGAAAAGGCTCAGGTACCGCCATCCTCCATCGAACTTGATGTGACTGTCTTACCTGTAGGCGATTATCCTTTCTCTATTCTACTTGCGACTTTTCAGGAAAAGGAAGCTGCCGAACGAGGCCTAACGTTATACCGGAAACGGGGTATCTCCGCATACTGGGTGAAAGTGGATCTCGAGGAAATGGGTATACGGTATCGACTGTTCACCGGGACTTTTTCCACCATGCCTGAAGCACAGCAATATTTGAAGCGCAGCGAACTGGTCGACAAGTTTATCAAACCAACCTATTATGCAGCCCGTGTGGGGGTGTATACGGATAAAACCGAGCTGGCCGGGGACTATCTTAAAACCAGTCAGGCAGGTGTCATTCCTTACATTCTCGGCACGACAAACAATGACTACTATCTCTATGTCGGTGCATTTTATACCTACGTCGGAGCCATCGATCAATGCCGCGAACTTACTGCTGCAGGATTGAATTGCGAACCGGTCAAACGATCGACTGTCCCCCCGCAGTAAACCTCTGTATACCTCGCGACCACTCTGAAATTGATAATCAGATCTGACACTCCTCCTGATTTTTTCATGCTCTGCAGCAGATAGCTTCGTTCATCCGGCGTACCTCAGATTTTTTACCAATGACCACAATAACATCGCCGGCAGTAAAGATCTCTCCGGGCCCTGGGTTGAACACCATTTCCCCCGATATTCTCTTGATGGCGACAATGATTACTCCGAAATCCAGGCGAAGATTACTGCCGACAACAGTCCGGCCGGTGATGGGCGAATTCTCAGGAATTATTGCCTCCTCCATCTGCAGGCCGAGTTCCGTGTGCATCATTGCCTGGTCAAGCCAATCGACAACGGTTGGTTTATGGAGGATCTCTGCCATTCTCCTGCCCCCCATCTGATACGGACAGACGACTCTGGACGCCCCGGCACGGAGCAGTTTACTTTCGTTCTTTACATCAGACGCCCTGGCCAAAATAAAAATATCCGGTCGAAGACCTTTGGCGGAAAGAGCGATAAAAACGTTGTCGGCATCCGAGCTGACCGCGGTCACGAGCCCCTGGGCCCGATCGAGTCCGGCAGCAATCAGGGCTTCATCGGAGGTGGCATCCATATTAAGATACAGTGTATGACTGGCTTCAAGCTCGGCAATAGACTCCGGATCCTGATCAATAACCACCAGAGGAATGTTTGCCGCGTCCAGCTCCCGGACAATAATTGAGCCTATCCTGCCGTAGCCACAAATAATGTAGTGTTTATTTAGTTCTGCAATCTGCTTTTCCAATTTTCTTCTCCCCAGAACTTTTCTCAATTCACCTTCAACAAATATGCGCGCAACCTGCCCAAGGGTATATGTCAAAAGGCTGATGCCCAGAATAATAATAATAATGGTGATGACTCTACCGATATGCGACAGCGGCTTAATTTCGGAAAAACCAACGGTACTAATGGTGATAAGTGTCATATAGAAGGCCTCAAAAGGCGGCATGTCTTCAAAAATGACATATCCGAAAGTACCAAAAGTAATGGTTGCGATCAGGAGCAAAAGAGAGAGTTTCAGTTTCGAGAATTCCATGGGTCAACAGTCCGCAATAGCTGGTCTTTCCTTGATTTCAGTACAGCATAGATAGATTCATGGCAGATATCTACCATGAAAAGTGTCGTGCTGCCATGGCTTTCCATGACTCATTGACAAGAGAGTGTGCCAGCCCTTCTTCCCAAAAGATGCCTGCAACAACAATCGAGAATGTGAACCACCGCTATTGGAAAAAAGTTGCAGCGGGAAAATCTTTGCGATAGGATGCGGTCGCGGTAATAGATTGCGATACAGGGCGTAGAAGGAGATCAGACTTTTTACGACGCCATCAATATTAGTTTTTCTGGTGAAACGTAATGCGTAATACAAGGCTTCGTATAGAAAAAATAGGTGGGACAGCAATGTCTCGCTTCGGGGAAATTCTCGATAACGTGATTCTTCGGGACAAGAATGATATTTTCAACCGGATATTTGTCGTTTCGGCATATTCGGGCATCACCAACGAACTGCTCGAGCATAAAAAAACATCTCAGTCCGGTATATACCAGGCATTTGCCGAGAGCAAAGATTACGAACCGGCCATACTCAACCTCCAGGACGAGCTCTGTAAACTCAATCGCAGCTTTGAAGGTATAGGACTACAGGTGGATGTCGCGGATTCTTTTATCTGTGAACGTATTGCCTTTGCCGTCAACATCCTCAAAAGTATGGATAACGTGCTTTCCTCCGGCTACGTCAGCCGCACCGAAGTCCTGCTCGCCGCGCGAGAACTTCTCTCCTCCATAGGCGAGATGCACAGCGCCTTTAATAGCGCAAATATCCTGCAAAACCTCGGCTACGACGCCACCTTTGTCGACTTGAGCGGCTGGCAGGACAAAAGGGAAAGAACTATCGATCAGCGCATTCAACACAACTTTAAAGACCTCGACCCATCTAAAACCATCTGCGTCGCCACCGGCTATACCAAAGGTACGGAAGGAATCATGCGCGAGTTTGACCGGGGTTATTCCGAGGTAACTTTTTCTAAAATTGCAGTTCTGCTGCATGCAGCTGAGGCGGTTATACATAAAGAATATCATCTGTGCTCGGGAGATCCCATGATCATTGGCGAGGACAAAGTCCACCCGATCTGCAATACCAATTTCGACGTGGCCGATCAACTGGCCGATGTCGGCATGGAGGCCATTCATCCTAAAGCCTCGAAACCGCTGGAGACGGCCGGTATCACTATTCGCATAAAGAACGCTTTTGACCCCAGCCACAGCGGAACCCTGATCACTAAGGATTATATTTGTCCTCTATCTAAAACTGAGGTGATCACCGGCTCGAATGCAGTTACCTGTCTCGAGATACACGATACCCGTATGGTCGGTGAAGTCGGGTTCGATATGCAGATCATGAAAGTTCTTCAGAGACATCATATCAGCTACATCAACAAAGCCACCAATGCCAATACCATTGATGTGATTGTCTACGAAAAAGACTGTACTGATGCACTCGTCAAAGACTTGAGTGAGCTTTTTGAAAGTGTCGCCACCTATAATGTCGCCATTGTCTGTGCCATCGGATCCAATATCGCCAAACCGGGGATTCTCGCTAAAGCCACCAAGGCACTGGCCAACGCGGGCATCAATATTCTGACCGTAGCCCAGACATCACGACAGACCAACATGCAGTTCACCATGCTCCGCGACCATTTTTTCCAGGCGCAGCGAGCTCTCCATCATGCACTCTGCGAGGAAGAGAGTGAATAGAACAGTTCACTCTCTTCGGCAAAGGGGGAATAAGCGGGAATTCTTTCCAACAGAAAAGCACTAAAACGGTTGTTATAGGACGTTTACCCTCACATCTTCCGACAGAGCTTCGATTTCTCCAGCGATAGTCTCGCTTTCGGCCTCTTTGGGAACTGCCAGCGTTAATTGGGCGGAAAAAACGGGATCGTGGATTCCGTCCATGGCAAAACGTTTACACTCCATGTTTTCCACTCCGATATCCAGATTGGCCAGGATGTTACTCAAATCAGCAGTCAGGCCAGGTCGGTCTATGCAGTCGACAACCAGGTTTATAATTTTAGTCATCTCCTGATTGGTGGCCTTTGCCGCGGTATAGACGAAACTAAGCCTGGGATATTTCTTTTCCAGAGTCGACTTCAGATTCATTTCCAGCTTTTTATCGACCAGCACGCTCATTATGGCAGCAAACCGACCATCGAGCTTGATAACTTTACTGGTCAACCATTCTCCTCCCTGACTCCGGGTGGTCTGGGCCAGTGCCTTAACGACCCCGGGGATATCCGGGCCGTAAACCGTGGTAATAAAATTTGTCCTCATTGCTGTTTTTCCTGTAGAGCAAATATGATGCGTCGTAAGACTCCCAAAGGGGGGGTAGCAATCTTCATCTACGTCGCTGAGCCTCAGGGGCTCTCCCGTTGGGCTGTTCATTTTCTATCGTTACGACGCACTTTAGCACGCCGAAGTAACAGAAAAATCTTCCTCCCGGCAGATGAAACTTTTCGAAGTCTGCGCCTGTCTGGTGAGACCTTTCCGGTAGTCGGTTTCTATGAAATTATCTAATATAACAGGACTTCCCGGCAGCGTTTTTTCTAAACAATTCAGTGTACCACATTTTTCCAACCAACTCTAGCGTCGCTTTTATTGGCCGTGCAATGGGTGTTACAAAAAATACCGCTGCAAACAGTGCATCTGCAGCGGTATTTTTGAGTGAAGGAACTACTCCCCGCACAGCACAGGGACTGAAAATAGTACCCGTCAGGCGAGCACTAAACAGAGTCCCGCAAAGCTTTTGGGCGGGGTTGTTATGAACTGAAACCGGATTCATCCGATCTCAGATATCTCATCTCGACTGCCTAAACTGCAGGGGCCTCATTCGTCAACGCCTCAGGCCAGCGCCGTGCGGTCATCTCGTCGGTTGAATAGTCAGGTAGAAGAATCGGCGCAACACCTGGACTGGTAATACCTTCCTGCTCAAGCTCTTTCTCAAATTTTACCACATGATCAAGAGTCAATCCTTTTATCTCGACTCCAGCCTGCACATATGCAGCCGCATTTTTACCGGCACGACGACCAAAAGTGATAATATCCTGCAGACTATTGCCCATCAACCGGTTTTCACCATGTACGCCGCCGATTGCCTCGCCGGCGGCATAGAGCCCGGGCACACAGGTCTCAGTGTCGCCGTTCACATTTACGCCGCCGTTCTGATAGTGCAGGGTCGGATAGACCAGCATCGGCTCTTTACTGATATCGATACCGTGACGCTCAAACTGAATGAACTTGGCTGGCAGCTCTTTTTTGACACTCCCCGGACCATGCAGTTCTTCGATCATTGGCGAATCGAGCCACAGACCCACCCGACCGGTAGGGGTGATGATACCTTTGCCTTTTTCCATCGCTTCGCAGATAAGCTCGGCCGACTCAACGTCGCGAGGCTCAAGAGGAAAGCAGAACTGCTCGCCGTCAATATTGAGCACATGGGCGCCCAGACCGCGGACTTTTTCGGTGATCAGCAAACCGACATTCTGTTCCGGATAGGCAACTCCGGTTGGATGATACTGGGTGGAGTGCAGAGATTTGTTGCCGACTCCAGCACGATACGCCATAACCACGCCATCCATGGTGGCTCCATAGTGATTGGTCGTGGCAAATCCTTTAATGTGCAGGCGACCGAAACCGCCGGTACCAATGATGACCGCCTTGGCTTTAACAATGTAAAATTCTTTGGTTTCCATGTTATGCAGGATAGCTCCGGCACATTTACCTTCGGTATCGAGCAGCAGTTCCACCGCCGGACTGAACTCGAGAACAGTAATCTGATCCTCCCTGTTCCGCACCTCGTCGCGAACCACGCGCATGATCTCCGCACCGGTCATATCACCTGAAGATTGCAATCTCTTGCGGGAAGACCCACCGCAGTGGCGCACAACCGTGCGGCCATCTTCATATTTGTTGAACAGCATGCCCAGACTCTCCAGCCAGGCGATGGACAGCGGCGCATCTTTAGCCAGAGCCGCCACGAGATCGCGCTGATTAGAGAAATGGCCTCCGCCAATGGTATCCATAAAATGATAGTAAGGGGAATCGCACTCATGGGTTGCCGCCTGGATCCCGCCTTCCGCCATGATTGTGTTGGAATCGCCATGGCGCAGCTTTGTGGCGATAATGACTTTACAACCGCCATTGGCCGCCATGATAGCCGCAGAGGTGCCGGCACCGCCGCCGCCGATAACGAGGACATCCGTCTCGTGATCAATTTTGCTCAAATCGACTTTGTCCGGTCGAACCATTGACTTGGATTCGAGGAGGCGGGCAACACCTTCCTGAAAGATGTCGCCTTTATTCGGACCGACAGCGACAACCCGTTTACCACTCTTTTGATAATCCGGGTGAAATTTTTCCAATACGTCGGCCCGCTCAGCCATGGAGAGGGCCGGGTAATTCTCATTTCGACGAGCCATTGCCACCCGTGCCGGACGGGTCGCTTCAACTCTTTTTATCAGTTCCTTCATCTCGGGTGTATACGCCATTGTCTTCTCCTTAATCCTCATCCCTGGTCGCAGAGCTTTTTTCAGTACCCTCAGCAGATTTTCCTTCTATACAAAGAGAAAAATTTCTCAGGCACAAAAAGGAGGATTCATCAATTATAATTTTGTCGTAAAAAGTCCTGTCTCAAAAGGCCAGGCAATTCATTACAGGTATCGTGTCTCTTTAGGCTGCCATGATCCTATCTCGGCAAAATCGGGCTCACGTTCCCGCTCGACATATTTTTTCTCGAGATCTTCTGTGCTCATAGCCGCCAGTTCATCGAGCATTGCATCATATTTGCCGCTTTCAATCGCCGCGACTCGTACTTTCAGATGTTCCGCCTGCGGCACGATATAACGGCCATACACCCGACGGGCCAGCTGCGCTACATGGTACTGGGGAATTTCACCCATGCAGCGGCTGGCACAAAGACCGCATTGGATGCAGTCAAAAGACAGTTTTGCCGCCTTTTCAATATTGCCCTGCTTGAGTGCCGAGATATAGCCAAGAACATCGACATCCATCGGACAGGCCTTGGTACATTGATTACAGGCGACACAACGGAAAATCTCGGGATAAAGGGCATGAATGGCCTCCGGCAGGCCGCCGATCTCGTCAATGTTAAAATTGGCCCGATTTGCGGGAAAGAAAGGGATCTGGGCCAGATACATATTTGCTTCGACCACTGTCTGACAGGCAAGACCAAAGTGCAGTTTATAATCTCCTGCCATTCGGTAAACGGTGGGACAGGCACCACATATTCCGCCACGGCACCCGGCTCCGCGCAGGAATTTAAACCCGGCAAATTCCATGGCCTTCATGATGGTCAGGGTTTCGGGAACCTCGTACATCTTACCCATGATATAAACCGGGATAGTTTTAGCTCCCTCCGGCAATATGGCCCGATCCCCAGTCGCGACTCGAGGCGTTTTTTTCACTGTTTTCTGGTCTGTTTAACACATGCAGCCCCACCCACAAAGACCGCATTCCAAGCAGACAAAAGACACGTTTGCAGCCTAAACAATATTCAACTGATTTAGAGACGAGATATAGCCAAGAAAAACTACATCCATCAGACAGCCCTTGGTACATTGATTACAGGCGACACAACGGAAAATCTCGGGATAAAGGGCATGAATGGCCTCCGGCAGGCCGCCGATCTCGTCAATGTTAAAATTGGCCCGATTTGCGGGAAAGA
>JBBRDD010000198.1:0-8820 GCA_038204235.1 Desulfobulbales bacterium | reverse complement strand
TTCAAAAAATACGGCGTGGCCATCGAGATCATCTCCATGCAGTTGCTCTTTGCCATCGTCGGGGTGCTCTATCTGGGCAGGAGGCGCAAACCATGATCGTGCCGCTTAGCCATCTGCTTATTTTGGCCTCGGTTCTCTTCGCCCTGGGAGTGATCTGTGTGCTGATCTGGCGGACGAATGTCATTATGGTGCTGATCGGCATTGAGATTATGCTGAACGCGGCGATGCTGGTATTCGTTGCCGGCTCCTACCAGTGGGGGAGGGCCGACGGCCAGGTTTTCGCCCTGATGATTATCGCCATGACCTCCGCCGAAGTCTCTCTGGCCCTGGCCATGGTCATATATCTGCACCGGCGTAAAAATACGGTTAATGTCGATGAATTCCGGCAATTGAGGGACCGATGAAAACAGCCCTTGCATTGATAATCCTGCTGCCTCTGTTGGGCGGGATCGGCAACATCCTGTTGGGCCGTCTGCTGCCCCGGCGGGTGGTTGAGGTTACGGCCTGTTCGGTCATCTGGCTCAGCTTTATTGCGAGCCTGTTTGCCGCCGGCGACTTTACCGGACCGGTGGTGGTGGAAATGGGCCAATGGCTCTCTTCCTTTTCTTTCTCGGCTCCGATAAGTTTGTCTCTCGATTCGCTGTCGCTGACGATTATTCTGATGATCACCTTTGTCTGCGGCCTGATCCATCTCTATTCCATCGGCTATATGGCCGGTGATCCCGGCTATGTCCGGTTCTTTGCCCTGCTTAATCTGTTTACCGGTGCCATGTTGCTGCTGGTGCTGGCCGAAAATTTGCTGCTGCTCTATCTGGGGTGGGAAGGGGTCGGCTTCTGTTCCTACGCCCTGATCGGTTTCTGGTACAAAGAGGCGGAAAATGCCACCGCCGGACGCAAGGCGTTTATCGTCACCCGCATTGGCGATATTGGTCTTGCTATCGCCATCGTCTGGATGTTTAAGCTCTTTCATACCTTTTCGATCACACAGTTGAATCAGATGGGACCGTCGCACCCCGGGGTCAGCATGGGGATAATCACTGCCCTGGGTCTTTTGCTGCTGCTCGGAGCCATGGGGAAATCGGCGCAGGCCCCGCTGATGGTCTGGCTGCCGGATGCCATGGCCGGACCAACCCCGGTCTCCGCCCAGATCCACGCGGCAACCATGGTCACCGCCGGTGTTTACCTGCTGATGCGCATGTTTCCATTGATTGGTGTGTCAACCGTGGTCGTCGGGGCGATTGCCGTGACCGGGGCCTTCACTGCCTTCTATGGAGCAACCTGTGCCCTTGCTGAGCGCGATTTAAAGCGGATTCTGGCCTATTCCACCATCAGCCAGATCGGGTATATGATGCTGGCTGTGGGCTGCGGAGCCATTACCGCCGCTACTTTCCATCTGATCGTTCATGCCTTCTTCAAAGCCCTGCTGTTTCTCAGTGCCGGCTGTGTTATCAATGCGCTGCATCATGAACAGGATATCTTCCGCATGGGTGGTTTGTATCGTAAACTGCCCTGGGTTTTCTGGCCGTTTCTGGCCGGGAGTCTGTGTCTTGCCGGAGTGCCGCCAACAGGTGGCTTTTTCAGTAAAGAAAGTATCCTCACTGCGGCCTGGGGCAAAGGCGGGATGTTTTATGGCGGGCTCTACCTGGTGGGAACGTTCACAGTATTACTGACCGTGATTTATACCCTCAGAATGGTCTTTCTCGTCTTCGGGGATCGCCTGCCCACCATGGCGACCAGGCTGGAGGAGTCAAAAGCCTCCGGACCATCTGTGCTGGCGCTGCCCCGAATCATGGAAATTATTCTTATCCCTCTGGCCCTCTTGGCCCTCGTTGGCGGAGCGGCAGGGGGACTGCTTGATTACTTCCTGGCATCTCTTAATGGACAAGCCGGCCATGTCCGGCTGGCCACGGAAGAGACACTGAAAGGAGTGGCCTCCCTCGTGGTGCTGGCCGGCATGGTGATCGCCTGGCTCTATTATGGCTATGGCAGACAACACCGTGAGGTACGAATTGCCGGGGCCGAACAGCCGCCAACTAAGCTGGTCGCTTTTCTCCAGGCGGGCTGGTATTTTGACAGGTTGTATGACTGGCTCTTTATCCGGCCGTTTACCTGGCTTGCGGCCATCCTCTGGCAGCGGGTGGATGAAGGGGTTATCGATGATTCGCTCGACTGGACTGCCGTCCAGTTCGGCCGTACCGGGCAATTTCTGGGGAGGTGGGGTGATGGGCGGATTTCAGTCTACATGCTGAGTCTTGTCGCCGGTGCGACACTGATGATTGGCTGGTTCGCCTGGGAGGTCCTATGACAAGCATTCCCGTGCTGAGCCTGCTCATTGTTTTGCCGCTGGTAGGCGTTCTTGTTCTTATTCCGCTTAGAAAGCGAATTAATACAGCAAAGTATGTCGCTATTGGTGTGGCTGTTGTTGAGCTCTTTATTGCCTGCTGGACCTGGTCAGCAGCAGGGCATCGACCGCCGGGTGCATTGCCAGGTTTTTTCCTGTTCGAGGACTTTTCCTGGATAGACAGCCTCGGCATCCGTTTCACCCTGGGCATGGACGGTATCAGCCTGCTGCTGGTCATTATGACCGCTCTGCTGACGATTATCGCCATGCTGGTCTCCTGGCGAACTATCCGGCAGCGCACGGTGCTGCACTATATATTGCTCCTCGTTATGGAGAGCAGTATTCTCGGCGTATTTCTTGCTCTTGACCTTTTCCTGTTCTACCTTTTCTGGGAGGTAATGCTGATCCCGATGTTCTTCCTGATCGGCATCTACGGCCATGGCCGCAACATCTATTCGGCCATTAAATTCTTTGTCGTCACCCTGGTCGGTTCGCTGCTCATGCTGCTGGCGATCATCGGTCTTTACGTGATTCACGGCAGGCAGAGCGGTATTTATACCTTCGGCCTGAGCGGCCTGCTAGGCACCAGTCTTGATCCGCTGGTCGGGTTGTGGCTGTACGGGGCATTTCTCTTTAGCTTTGCCATCAAATTTCCGCTGATTCCCCTGCATACCTGGTTACCCGATGCCCATACCGACGCGTCGACGGCAGGCAGTATCGATCTGGCCGGTCTGTTGCTCAAAACCGGGGCCTACGGGCTGATTCGTTTTGGCTATCCGCTCTTTCCCGAGGCGGCCCGCACCCTGACGCCGGTGCTCACCATCATGGCGGTAAGCGGTATCCTTTACAGTTCCTGGATTGCTTTTGCCCAGAAAGACATGAAACGTCTTGTCGCCTATTCCAGTATCGGTCACATGGGGTTTATCGCTCTCGGTATCGCCGCCTGGACGCCGGTGGCCCTTTCCGGATCTGTCCTGCAGATGGTCAGTCACGGGGTGACTACTTCGGCACTGTTTGCTGTGGTCGGCATGCTGGCTTCTCGGGCAAATACCAGAGAGATAAATGCCTACGGTGGCTTGTGGGCTAAAGTTCCGATACTTTCCTGCTTTTTTATGCTCTTTGCCATGGCCTCGGCCGGGCTGCCCGGGCTGAATAATTTTGTCGGGGAGTTCCTCATCCTGACCGGCTCGTACCAGGTCGCGCAGCCGGCAACCATCCTGGCCTTTCTCGGCCTGATCCTGTCGCTTGTCTACACCGTACGCCTGGTACAGGAAGTGTTGTTCCAGAAAGAACGACAGCCTCTGCCGATGTTTGATGTGACGGGCCGGGAGACGCTGATTCTAACTGTTCTGGCAATAGGGGTATTCTACATTGGCCTTCATCCCGGACCGTTGCTGGATATGCTGCATATGCCGGTAGCCTTACTGACGGGAGGCACACCATGATGAGCATGGTTGATCTACAGATAGCCCTTCCTCTGCTTATCCTGGCGATCGGCGCGCTGATCACCCTGATCTGTGGCGCGATCGGCAAAAAACATACGACAGGATATGTCATCGCTGTTATCACCGCTGTCGGGGCAGGGCTCTGGTCGATGCAGACCCCGCCGGCGCTGGTCGCCCCGGGGCTGGGACTATCGGCCAGCGGGTTGACGCGCCTGTTTACCGCATATTTCTGTTTTATGGCCGCCGCAGTGCTGCTGTTTTCGCACAGCTATAACCGGTATCGCAATATCCTTGGCGAGGAATATCCGGCGACCATCCTGTTTGCCACCTTCGGTATGGTCGCTCTGGCTTCCGCGACCAATCTGCTGCTTCTTTTTCTTGGGCTTGAGGCGATGACCTTCGGGTTCTACATTCTGGCCGCGATTGACCGGGAACACGATGTTTCCAGTGAGGCGGGTCTGAAATACCTGCTGATGGGGGCCCTGAGCGCGGCTTTTATGGCCTTTGGTATAGGTCTGCTGTACTGTGTGAGCGGCTCTTTAGGTATCAGTGAGATTATGCAGACCACCCTGGCTGCAACCGCCCGCGATCCAATTGCCCTGGCCGGATGGGGCTTTCTTCTTATCGGTATGGCCTTCAAGCTGTCGCTGGTCCCGGCCCATATCTGGACACCTGACGTTTATGAGGCTGCGCCGCCGCCGGTCGTTGCCTTTTTATCCGGCGGTTCGAAGGCTGCCGCAGTTCTGCTTATGCTGGTATTGCTGGTGCAGGTGGCGGATCTTACTATCCTGCGGGTGCCGCTTTTTGTTCTGGCGCTTTTGTCTATGCTGGTGGGTAATCTGGCCGCACTACGGCAAAACCGGGTTCGTCGGATGCTCGCCTATTCCTCCATCGCCCAGATGGGCTATGGAGTGGTTGCGCTTGTCAGCATTCAGGGGCATGGCTTGCAGGCAGCGGCTTTCTATGCCATTGGTTACGGTATCATGAGTCTTGCCGCTTTTGGCGCCATCGGGGTGCTGGAGGCAAACGGCTGTGGCGCTGACCTTGACGATTATCGCGGCCGCGGCTACACGCAACCGGTGGCTTCGGGCGCTCTGGCCATCTCCCTGTTTGCCCTGGCAGGCATCCCGCCCACAGTTGGTTTTACCGGAAAATTCCTTATCTTCACCGCGGCTCTCCGCGCCGGGGAATACGCTCTGGCCATACTCGGCATTCTCACCGCGGCGGTGTCGATCTATTACTATCTGCGGCTGGTTGCCGCCTTATACCTGCGGCGAGCGGCTTCCGAGCAGACGGAGAGCATCAGTATTAATGAGATGGTACTGCTGGCGCTCTCCTGTGTCCTGATCATTTTGCTGGGTCTTTTCCCTGCACAACTGCTCGATTTTCTTAAGATGCAGCTTTTCTAACATCAGGCGTCCTGTGCCATATACAGGCGGAGCCGTCCACTGATATTTTTTCGGCTACTCCATGGTCTGTTCGCAGAGAGGTGACAAGTGTATGTTTTGCCTTTCCTGATGTCGTCGAGTAAACCCCAGAATTGTTGTCGATTGACTCCGAGTGGTGCAGGGCTATGTGCCTGCCATAGGCCATGTGTATAGAAATGGGCCGTCTCTTCATCGTCTTTTGTCTCGGGCCAAGATTCCACCGGTTGCAGAAAGTGCAGGGCGAAGCAAAACAGCAGTACCGGAAAAGATCTCTCTTCCGGCCTGTCCTCGACTAAGAGTATCGAAATTTTATTCATCTGCTGATTTCCCATCTGATGAACCATTGGTCCTGATAGTATGTTTTCCATTATTAACTCTGGCAATTAACATACCGAAATCTGGGAAGACTGAACCAAAACAGCAAGGAATCGTCTCTTTTTTCTTTCTATCCTTTTTAGAAAAAAGGATTATCGTAATCCTATTGTTTGTAGCCAGATAATCGCAAATGAGCGCACTTTGTAAGAGCAGTACGAGAATGTACTTGACCAGGAAAGGTATCTACAGCTGACGTGCTTTGACACGATAAGGATGTCGGATTTTGATGCCACTGTTCTGCTAATCGACAGGGACCTGAAAATATTCGATATCATCGAGAATAACGCCCGCTAAACGGAAATAAGGTGAAAACCCGAGACATACAAAAATAATCAGGAAGAAACTAAAAAAACAAACCCCGCTCAATAAGGTAACAATGACAACTTCCAACGATTTCCTTACCGATTACGATCTGTACCTGCTTTCTGAGGGCACCCATTACCGATCCTGGGAAAAACTCGGGGCACATATCGTCAAGACCGGCGACCGGGAAGGAACGTATTTCACCGTCTGGGCGCCCAATGCCGAAAAAGTTTCCGTCATCGGCGATTTCAACGGCTGGAACGAGACGGTCAATCCTCTAAAGAGAATTAAAGATCTCGGCTACTGGCATGGCTTTGTGTCAGGAGTGGGTAAAGGGGCGCTGTATAAATATGCCATAACCTCCAGCCTGCATAATTTTTACGCCGAGAAGACCGATCCCTATGCATTTTTCTGTGAGATACGACCCGCTTCAGCCTCGGTAGTCTGGGATCTTGACGGATATGCCTGGCAGGACAGCGCCTGGATGGATGCCCGGGCCAACCGCCAGCACCACGAAGCACCCATCTCAATCTATGAGCTGCATCTGGGCTCATGGATGCGGCGGGACGATGACGGCGGCTGGCTGTCCTACAGGGAAGTGGCGGAGAAGATTGCCGAATATGTCAGCGGGATGGGGTTTACCCATGTGGAACTGCTGCCGATAAATGAACATCCCTTTGATGGTTCCTGGGGCTATCAGACTATCGGGTATTTCGCCCCAACGAGCCGGTTCGGGACGCCGGAGGATTTTAAATATCTGGTAGACACCCTCCACCGCAGCAATGTGGGTGTCATTCTTGACTGGGTCCCGGCGCATTTTCCACGAGATGGCCATGGTCTCGGGTTTTTTGATGGCACACATCTCTATGAACATGCCGACCCGCGCCAGGGAGAGCAAAAGGACTGGGGTACCTATATATTTAATTACGGCCGGACCGAGGTGGCAGAGTTTCTGCTCGCCAACGCCCTTTTCTGGCTGGAAATCTATCATATCGACGGCCTGCGCGTTGACGCCGTGGCCTCTATGCTCTACCTCGATTATTCCCGAAAGGAAGGGGAGTGGATACCGAATTGCTTTGGCGGCAGGGAAAATCTTGAAGCGATAGTGTTTTTGAAGCGATTCAATGAGCTGATCTATCAGGAACATCCCGATGCCATGACCTTTGCCGAAGAATCGACGTCATATCCCATGGTTTCCCGACCGACCTACCTGGGCGGACTGGGGTTTGGCTTTAAATGGAATATGGGCTGGATGCACGATACCTTAGCTTATATGAGCAATGACCCCATTCATCGCTCGTACCATCACCACCGGCTGACCTTCAGTCTCCTTTATACCTATCATGAAAATTTTATTCTGCCCTTTTCGCATGACGAAGTAGTGCATGGCAAGGGGTCGCTGATCGGCAAGATGCCCGGCGACTACTGGCGCAAGTTTGCGAATCTGCGTCTGCTCTTTGGTTATATGTTTACCCATCCGGGCAAGAAATTGCTGTTCATGGGCTGTGAATTCGGCCAGTGGACCGAGTGGAACCATGATGCAAGCCTCGACTGGGCGCTGCTCCAGTTTCCCATGCACCAGGGAGTGCAGCGCTGGGTTCGTGATCTGAATACATTGCTGCGCGGTGAACCGGCCCTCTATGAACTCGATGACGATCCAGGCGGTTTCTCCTGGATAGACTGCAACGACAGTCAGCAGTCTATCTTGAGCTTTGCTCGCCGCAGCAGGAGTTCCGGCGATATAGTCGTCTGCATCGGTAATTTCACCCCGGTGCCCCGACACAACTATCGCCTCGGCGTCCCTGAAAGGGGCCATTGGGAGGAGGTTCTCAATAGCGATGCGTCGCTTTATGGCGGCAGTGGGCTGGGCAATTTCGGCGGCAAGGAGGCGACTGCCCAGTCTGTTCATGGGCAGCCGCATTCACTTAATGTTACCCTGCCGCCGCTGGCCATGGTGATCTTTCGACTAAAGCGGGCATTGTAAACCTGCAGGCGATCATATAGAGGGCGCTCGTGGCTTGTAACAGCACCCTCGGTGCAATTCAGTCCGTTGTCAGGGTAATATCGCCGTACCAGGCCATGGCCTTTTCGCCGGTATCGTCGGTATCGGTCATGATGGCGATTGCACTTGCCTCACCCGGCCTGGAGCCAAACAGCATCTCGTAGTCAGCCAGGATATCTCTTTGTTCAGAGAGCCATTGTCCGGCGTTTTTCGGTCCTGATTGAACAGCCACCATCATGGCACTGGACGTATAGGCGTTGGCGATAGAATCCCCCTGTTTGAGCTTGTTCGCCCAGATATAGTTAATTGCCTTGGTCTGCCAGAAGAACCTGCCGCTAAAAACGACATAGATTCGGGCTGCATAGTCGTCACCGGCTTTCGTTGTCTCATCGCCCATCGATATCGTATGGTCAATTTTCCATGACCAGCGCAGAAAGCGATATTTTTTCGGGTCAAAGCTTATTTTTTTGACAAGGCCTGATGCTGCCGCCTGGCTGGTCGCCTGCACGACCATGTGCTTTTTCTCCCGGGTCAGGGTATATTTTGTCCCGCCGTGGAAGCTTTTTGTTTCCCACCCGGTGAGACCCTCGGTGGAAAAACGACCTACAGCCAATTCGTCGGCCATAACAGGTGTGCAGGTGAGTAGAAATATAAAGGCGATTATATCGGGTAAAATTTTATGACGGCGCTGTTGCGGCCAATTGATTCTGCACATGATTCGCTGTCCTGCATAAATAGAGGGGATGGATTCGTTCCATAATACTTGACACGCTGTGATTCGACAAATGAGCCTTTTGCAAAAAGACGTTTAATAACAAAAAAAGTGAGCACATAATTTTAAAATACTGAAATCATAGAGCTTCATGGCATTTCTTGGTATAGTTTTGTATCCAGCAAAACATATCAAGGAGAATACCATGAAGCTGA
>JBBRDD010000197.1:0-8854 GCA_038204235.1 Desulfobulbales bacterium | reverse complement strand
CCAAAATCCTGAAGCCATGTTGCCAGCCAGCCTCCGGCAAGGGCTCCTGCTGCAGTTGCAAAAGAACCGGCGAGATTATACCAGCCGAAAAGAGCCGTTCGTCTCCTGGCTGGTACGAGTTGAGCAAGCGCGGCTTGCTCTATTGATAGAAATGGTCCTATCTCGTTGCCACTCGGGCTGATTATGCCGATAATTGCGGCAAGTGTCAGAAGTACTGGGTTTTTGGTCAGGACAAATACCACTCCGCCCAGAATCATGAGCAGTGAACCGAGGATGAGCATGTTCTTTCTGCCCATACGGTCTGCGATCATGGTTATCCAGAGGGAGACAACGATGTCTCCGGCCAGAGTCGCCGTCAGCATTGCGCCTATGCCAAAGGGGCTTAATCCTGTTTCCGCGAGATATAAGACTAAAACAACAGAAACGAAGCCGTAGGCAAAAAGACGGGTGGTTCTTGCTGTAAATAAAATTGCTTTGTCTGAACGAAATGTGCTCATGTCTTGCCGTTCAATAGCAAGTCCGGAGGTAGTGCCTCCGGGCCTGTTGTATTATTTCATCCAACCCTGAATTTCTTCATGCAGGACTACATACCGCTGCAGAGTCGTTTCATTTTTCCCGTGCTTTTGATAGCCTTTTAGAATTTCAATAAATTGCTGTTCGGCCATTTTCTCGTTAGCATCAGGAACAATTCCGTCTGTGTAGATGTCCACCATCCTGTCGGTATAAATGACTATTTTCTCCTCTGCGGTTTTAAGAGAATAGTCTCTGACCGGGAGTCCAAGCTCTACTGCCTCGGGTTCTGTAAGTCCCCCACGAATGTGCTTAAGGATGATGTCCTGTATTTCTTTTTCAAGACCGAGCTCCGCAGCCATTTTAGCTCCGATCTCGCCGTGCTCCATGCCATAGGTTTTGGCCTTACCGAGATCATGAAAGATCGCCCCCCTGGCAATGAGTTTTTTATCCAGTGGGGTTTTTACCCGTGATGCAATCTCCAGAGCCTTTCTTGCCACTTCAATACTGTGCACAACAGCCTCTTTTGGACAGCCAGCCTTTTCGAGAGTTACTATTTCGTTCATGAGAAGGTCTTCGGCGACATGGAGAAAAAACTCTGTGACTGCTTCCTCACCCCACGTGGAATGGACATAGTCTCTGTTTTCAGTGAGGGCTTCCAGATCATGTCTGGCCGCTTTATCTTCAGGATGATTATCCAGCCAGTCATGCATTTCCTGATATTCGTTGCCGGTTCTTTGGGTACTTGTTTCGAGGTGTTTTATATAGGGAGGCATAATTGTTTCCTTTTATGTTGGTGTTTGTTTGTTTCCAATTCGTCATGAAAAACCACGGATGAAGGAGAACTGGAATATCATGACTCCGCAGATAGCTTGTGTAACCCCATCTTGGGGGTGGCTTTCTTTCATTCTTATCTTTTTGAAAATGCGGCATAAAGCGCATCAAAAACTAACAGGGCATTTGTCAGCAACTGGTGGTCGCTGTGGGAAATGGCAATGAGGCCATCGACAATATTTTTGAGTAATGCCGCGTCGTCAGGAAGGGATGCTTGCTCCTGAACATCAATAAACCTGACCAGCTCAGCGATTTTGACGACTGCCGGATCAAGCAGACCAAAATCTCGAGCCATTACCTCAAAGGTGATCAGGTCTCCCTGATGTGAGAAATTCTCGCCAGCAATGTCAAAAGGAATCTCTCTCTCGGTCGATTGCGCCTTCTCCCGGGCCTTGAGAAACCGAAATCGAGGGTTGTCGTCGATGAATCGAGTGATGAGCCAGGAGCTGCTTAAGCGGTCAATATATAGCTCTGCGCGTGTTACCCATGTTCTGTCCTGATAGAGGTTACGATCAAGAAGTGTGACTGGAATGAGTGTTGCGTCAGAGGTGAGAAGCCGTTCAGAGGTGGCCTCAAGTACAGCTAAGGTCTTGATTGCTGAACCAGAAGGAAAGAAATCACGACCCTGCAGGGTCTCACATCGTTTGCGGAGTTTTCTAAGAGCCACTGACAGCTCTTTCGTCCTGTCCTCACTTGATGATAAATCTGTTGGTGTCAACAAAGATCTGGCATCGGCTTGAATCTGCAGATATTCAGGGTCAATCTGAGCCTGGAACAGCTTTTCGATCTGCTCATCCTCTATTCCTTCGATTTGGGCACATTTTATAGCCAGCGCCTCGCCGCCAAGAGCGTGAACTTCACCAATCAACCAGGTCATGTTTTCAAGCAGGTCATCTCGATCCGGCAAGATCTGCAGACCGGTTTTTAACTGAACGGCTCCAGTTGCGGAAATTCGACGCCAGATGCGCATTCGCGCTTTGGCGTTAGAAGAGGGCATAGAGTATGAGAAGAGAATCCATTTTGTTTTCATAGTGAACAATATATATGTTACAGGTATAACGTTGTCAAGGGGGGGCAGACTGGTGCTTACGTTTTCACAAGATGCATCAAAACCAATTGCATTGGCTTTGAAGTTAGAACAACCGGACGGAAATACTGGGGGCAGAAAATGCGCAAATCAATCTCAAATCCACAAAATTTCAATTGGCACGCCTTTGCACAGGCGCTGAATTGCAGAATGAAGCAGATTCCTGAACATTCTCACTTCGATCTTTGCCAAAAAAATGCCCCAAATAGCGCATTTCTGCATTGAGTGAGCGCAAAAAAATTTCCTAACACGTAGCCCAAAATTGAGCAATTTGAGACCGAATGGAATATTCGATATTTTTTTGCTACAACCTGGGGTGAATTATCAGAAAATGAACGTCAGGAAAGAACTCTTGCAATTAGAAAAGTACTCTAGATGGCTTGATTTATATTGATGGTCTGCGCGTATACGTAGTGGCAGACCTTTTTTTACAGTGAGGTTGGTCTGGGCAGTCTCGATCTTTAGAAGGTGACGAGGCACGTTATTCTGTTGATAGGGTTTTGGGACGACTCCTTGATTTTTTTTTCAAAAAGCTCAACTGGACGTTTCGGGCATTCACTTTTCATTGCCAAGACAAAGACAAATTTGTGGAGAGCACCATCCAACCGGGGCTAGCCAGGAGCCATTTTCCCTGATGTAATAAGTGAATTAAAATTTACAAGAGATATCTATGAGATTCATAAGAATCTAATATTAATATCGATTTGTGGCTCAAGCCCGGCCCATTTTTGCGTCTTTTATGATCTGTTGACTTTGGTTTTCTGAATCCATAGCATCTTTGGCCACAATCGCAAAAATCTCTTGAGTGTCTTTGTTCGTTAATTCGTAATTGTCGTCGCCAATATATTCCAGGAGCCAATCTCTCCATTGATGAATTACACGTCTTTGCATACGTCACCTCTCTCCCGTTAGCTGGAGCTGTAAATTTTTTTTGTGAATTATCTTTGTGCATTATTTAACTAAAAACAATCACTGACTTCTCGTCGGTGGTTGTCTGGTTTTTCAATAAATGAAATCGAACTTATCTTTGACCATCTTCCTCATCTCCACAACACTTTTTTGTGTTGTTTGGGTTAGTATCTCAACTTTCATCCGAAATGGGTCCTCCTGGTTAAATGTTGCTTGGGCTTTGCTTGATAATTCCTCTAAAAGCTGCTGATATTTATCAATTTCCTTCAGTAGCGATCTTTTTTGATCATGTTTTTCAGACAATGACTCAATGTACGAAGCAAGTCTGGAAATAGATAAATCTATCAGAATATCACGTGCTATATCATATCTATCCAACATAACATCGATTAGGTCTAAGGCCTTCCTACTTAGAACAAATGTTTTAGGCCTACAGTCATCATCATTGCGACAGTGAGTTTGTGCTTCTTTGGCCAATATGTTGAGAATCGTCTCGTCTTCAATTAACTGGTCAAGCAGCGTTTTCTGTTGAATACCCAAGTGTTTTGCAGATATTTTGAGCAAATTAATGGTTTTCTCTTGCAGTTTGAATGTTGTCCTTACCGATTGCCTTCCCTTGAGTTCATCTGCATCAATTTGCAAACTTATGTCCTGTTCGAACATTTTCTTCGTCATCGGTCTCCTCGCACAAGATTGTGTTTATTTAGCAAGAAAAATTACCACTATGGGAATATCTAAAAAAGTAACGTAAGTCAAATAATTAATTTAATAATATAATTTGACATATGACAAATAATAACTACATATCTAAAATCGCACTATAGTAACGAAGCGAGTAAGGGCAATGGTTTTTCTTGGTTTTTTAATTGATATCAGCGTATTGGGGAAAGAAATGAAAATTAGTCCATTGAATGATCGTATTCTCGTTCAGAGGCTTGAAGAAAAAGAAAAAACAGCTGGCGGCATTATTATTCCAGACAAAGCAAAAGAGAAACCGGTAGAAGGTAAAATAGTCGCGGTTGGCCCGGGCAAACTGAATGATGCAGGAGAGCGTGTTGCACTGCAGGTGAAAGGAGGCGATATTGTTCTCTTTTCCAAATATGGCGGAACTGATGTTAAGATTGATGGTGAAAATTATCTGATCATGCGTGAAGACGATGTCCTTGGAGTAATCGAGAAATAACGGTTGTTGTCACCATTGATTCAAACCGCAATATATTGGTTTAAAAAATACTGGAGAAAACCCAATGGCTGGAAAAGATATTAGATATGGTGCGAATGGCCGCGAGGCAATTTTTGCCGGAGTTAATGTTCTTGCAAACGCAGTAAAAGTAACCCTCGGCCCGAAAGGCCGTAACGTCCTGATCCACAAATCTTATGGCGCACCGACCATCACCAAAGATGGTGTCACTGTAGCCAAAGAAATCGAGATAAAGAACAGGATTGAGAATATGGGTGCCCAGATGGTTAAGGAAGTTGCTTCCAAGACCTCCGACGTAGCTGGCGACGGTACGACAACTGCAACCGTTCTGGCCCAGGCAATCTATACTGAAGGTGTGAAACTTGTTGCCGCCGGTGCCAACCCAATGGCACTCAAGCGCGGAATAGATAAGTCTGTAGAAGTTGTCGTCAACAAGCTAAAGGAAATCGCTACCCCGACCAAAGAACAAAAAGAAATCGCTCAAGTTGGAACTATCTCTGCAAACAATGACGAGACCATTGGTAATATTATTGCTGAGGCGATGGATAAGGTTGGTAAAGAAGGTGTTATAACCGTTGAGGAAGCAAAATCAATGGATACCACCCTGGAGGTCGTTGAAGGTATGCAGTTTGACCGCGGATACCTTTCTCCCTACTTCGTTACTGATCCGGATCGCATGGAAGTCAGAATGGATGAGCCTTATGTGCTGCTCGTTGAGAAAAAAGTATCCAGCATGAAGGATCTGTTGCCGATTCTTGAGTCAGTTGTCAAGATGGGTAAAAGCCTGTTCATTATTGCTGAAGATGTTGGTGGCGATGCCCTGGCAACCCTCGTTGTTAATAAACTGCGCGGAAACTTACAAGTTGCTGCAGTTAAGGCTCCTGGTTTTGGTGATCGCAGGAAGGCAATGCTGGAAGATCTCGCAACCCTCACCGGTGGCAAGGTAATTACCGAAGATCTCGGGATCAAACTTGAGAACGTTACCATCGATGATCTCGGTACAGCAAAGCGCATTGTGGTCGACAAAGATACTACTACTATCGTTGATGGAGCCGGTGACAAAAATAAGATTTCTGCCCGTGTTAAGCAGATCCGTACACAGATCGAAGATACAACATCTGATTACGATCGTGAGAAACTCCAGGAACGCCTCGCGAAATTAATCGGTGGTGTTGCAGTTATCAATGTCGGAGCTGCTACCGAGATTGAGATGAAAGAGAAGAAAGCCCGTGTTGAAGATGCACTGAACGCAACCCGCGCAGCGGTAGAAGAAGGTGTTGTTCCTGGAGGTGGCGTAGCCTACATTCGCTGCCTTAAAGCGCTTGCAGATTTCGAGATTGAAGGTGAGCAGGTACTTGGTAAAAACATCCTTATGCGAGCTCTTGAAGAGCCACTTCGTCAAATCGCCAACAATGCTGGCCGTGAAGGTTCCGTTATCGTTGAGAAGGTCAAAACATTTGAGGGTGCTTACGGTTTCAACGCGGCTACAGAAGAATACGAAGACCTGATTGTCGCCGGTATTATTGATCCTGCAAAAGTAACGCGCATTGCGCTCCAGAATGCGGCATCCGTGTCAGGTATGCTACTGACCACAGAGTGCATCATTGCAAATCTCCCTGAGGATAAAGACGCCGGTGGTGGAATGGGTGGAATGATGTAACGATGCGATTGAGGTAAGTTGAAAAAAGTGGAAACGAAACCTCATTTCCACTTTTTTCTCTCAAAGATTTTTTTGCTAGAAGCTGACTCCACTTCAAGCCGTTCAGTTCAATTTGCCACATTGAAGGTAACGTTTTCCTAGCCACGCCCAAAGCAAAGGTGTCTACTGAACATTTTGGTCTTGAGCAGGGTCCCAAAAATGAACTTAACGAAACTACCGCAATTCTTCCTCGCTCATCTCAGACAGGCTTCTCGATAGATCAAATTCCTGATTGTCTAATTTCTCTACCATCTCATTAAACATGCCTTCCAGCACTTCAGGTGCAACTGAAGGGTCAAAAGGTTCAGTATCTCCGACATGGTGCCATTGCTTAGAGTCTAAGCGAAAACATGAACCAAAAACAGAGGTTATTTCGTCGTTCAACTTCAAGGCTGTTTTTCCCGATTTAGACTTATAGATTGTCATATTTCTCAACCTTTTCCTTTAGAATTCCTTCTGCTCGTTTGCCGGTGGTATCGAGCCAATATTTACCAATACACCACAGTCGATTACTTCGGCAACGTTTCAAATACATTTGCTTCCCTTGTTTTATCAAATGACTGGCGAAAAATAAATGAATTATGGCAAAGAGTACCTCTCTTCCATTATTCTCTCCGGGATCGGACTTTTAGCCGTACTCATAGGTGTCTCCACCTTGGGTCTCCTCTTGTGGTGGTTTTCCCGGGAGGCACCGCCCAAAGGAGAGAGGTCCTGCGCTTCAGTCAGCTGTTGCCATTACCTGGATGACAGAGAAGAGAACGACTGACAATAAGAAGGTGGCTCAGGTATTCTGGAACAATATCAAGTTGAACAATGCTGTCAGGAGAGGCTTGCCAAGACATATCTATTTCAGTCGGTAGCTTGCCCAGCGATAAAGAGTAAATAAAATCCAACTCCCTCAAAGAAGACCAGCTGACAGATCATTTCCCAGATAGCGTTTCAAATTCAACAGGGAGAGGCTGAATGGGTTGAAGACGGTTCACCATTTTGTACAGCCTGCGTCCCTGGAGGATAGCCGAAAAAGTTAATCCAATGATCAACCCGATCCAGAAGCCCTCAGCGCCAGGTTCGATGGGGCTTAAGCCAAGGATACCGATTCCATAGCCCACAGGGAGCCCTATCCCCCAATATGCGAAGATCATCAGCACCATAGGTATCTTGGTGTCTTTACACCCGCGCAGCGCACCGCAACAGTTTACCTGTATGGCATCGGATAGCTGAAACAGGGCGGCAAAGAACAGGAGATGGACAGCAGTTTCCCGCACTACGATGTCTTTTGTATATAATAGAGCGATTGTATCTCCGCAGGTAATGATGAAAAGGCAGGTAACACAAGCGAAACAGAGAGCTATCAAAAGACCTGTTTGTACAATTCTTTTCATTCTCACAAACTGTTTCCTACCTACGGAAAAACCTACTCGGATACTAAGAGCCATGGAAAGACTCAGAGGTATCATGAACAGCAGTGAGGTGAAATTTAAGGCTATCTGGTGTGCAGAAACGATATCTGCCCCGAACCGCGCAATGAGCAAGGAGATTATAGCGAAGATAGAACATTCAACAAAAAGCGAAAGTCCGATGGGCATTCCTAGAGCGAGAAACTTGCCCATTGACTGCCAAATAGTGCGATCTACCCTACAAAACAGATCGACAACGCCTTCAACCCTGCTTTTCTGAAGAAGGAAGGCCATTGTCAGCATCATCGCAAACATGGAGATAGCAGTAGCCCAGCCGCATCCAGCTCCACCCATTGCCGGCAATCCCAGTTTCCCAAAAACAAGAACATAGTTGGCAAGGATATTAACGGCTAGCCCGCTAAAACCCGCGAGCATGGAAACTCGGGTCAAAGAGACTCCTTCCCCTCCACTGCGAAGAGCGAGAAAAACCCCGGCAAAAGGCATTCCCCAGGAGACGGCAAAAAGATATTGTTTTGCTGGAGAGGCAATCTCTGGGGAGACTTGTAATATTTGAAAAATGGGGGACAGCTGCCAGATAAGAATCATGCTGAGTATCCCGCATATCAAACCGACGACAACACCCTGCTGGAGCGAGTGAAATATATCTGCGGAATTTCTGCGGCCATGGGCCTGGGCCGTAAGGGGGGTCACAGCGCTGAGAAGACCAACCAAAAAGAGAAAGATAGGGAAGAAAAGACTGGAACCTACCGCAACGGCTGCCAGGTCCACAGGACCGACTCTACCAGCCATCACTGTATCGACAAAGCCCATACTGGTTTGGGATAACTGGGCAAGCAGTATGGGGCCTGTCAGCTTGAGAAGCAGCGTAGCTTCATGACGAAAAAGTTTTTTCTTCACATCACTCTCTGTTAAAATATCATTCAAAATGACAATCTCTTGACCAGATGGCAATGAGGAAGTCAAGCCCGGAAAACGTTTTAGAGAAAAGCAGTTTCAACCAGTTCTTACATCCAGGAAAGAAGGAGTCTGAATAGTTTTTAGCGAAAGAAAGACTGTTTTACGCTTGATACCGCTAGTTGAGATGACAGTAACTGAGGTGGTAAATTATCGGATACTTCTTACTCTTTTGCTTCATACCAGTTATCTCCACATTCAAACGTTAGCAGGGATTGAAACACATTCATTCTCCAAAGACC
>JBBRDD010000196.1:0-8887 GCA_038204235.1 Desulfobulbales bacterium | reverse complement strand
CAGGGATTGCAGGAGCGGTTGAACTATTTTCAGGAGCTGGGTGTCAACATGGTTCATGTGATGCCGATACTGCGTTGTCCCGAGGGGAGCAGTGACGGCGGCTATGCGGTCAGCGATTTTCGTGAGATCAACCCTGAACTCGGCACCTTGGAAGAACTTCAACAACTTGCTGCTGAGATGAAAAGACGCGACATCCTCCTGGTGCTTGATGTTGTCGTCAACCACACCTCCAACATGCATTATTGGGCGACCCGTGCCAAGGCTGGTGAGAAAAAATATCAGGACTATTACTACACCTTCGAAAGCCGTAATGTCCCGGATATGTTTGATGAAACCATGCCTGAAATCTTTCCGGAAACGGCGCCTGGTAATTTTTCATGGGATGAAGAAATGGGTCGCTGGGTAATGACCGTTTTTAATGATTTCCAGTGGGATCTCAACTACAGCAATCCATCGGTATTTATTGAGATGCTTAATATCATCCTCTTCTGGGCCAACCAGGGGGCCGATATTTTACGACTCGATGCAGTGGCTTTTCTCTGGAAAAAAATTGGCAGTACCTGTCAGAATGAACGCGAAGCACATTTGATCCTGCAGTTGCTGAAAGACTGCTGCCAGGTCACCGCACCGGGCGTGGTCTTTATTGCCGAGGCGATTGTAGCGCCGGTAGAAATGATTAAATATTTCGGAGAGGATGCGGTCATCGCCAAAGAGTGCGAGATCGCCTATAACGCCACTTTCATGGCGCTGCTTTGGGATGCAGTGGCAACAAAAAATGCATGTTTGCTCAATCATGGAATTAAAAGCCTGCCAGTCAAATTAGATCGGGCCACCTGGTTGAATTACGTTCGCTGTCACGATGATATAGGGTTGGGATTTGATGACCGGGATATCCTCCTCTGTGAGTATGAACCAGCCCATCATCGAAAATTTCTGGTTGATTATTTCACGGGCAAGTTTGCCAACTCCCATGCCCGAGGGCTCCCATTCGGACAGAATGCCAAGACTGGCGACGCACGTATTTCCGGTTCTCTCGCCTCCCTGGTGGGACTTGAGCATGCGCTTGAGGCCAGCGACAACAAAGCAGTCGATGATTCGATCAAGCTGATCCTGCTGCTGCACAGCATGATTTTGTCGTTTGGCGGCATCCCGTTGCTCTACTACGGGGATGAACTAGGCACTCTGAACGACGATTCTTACCGGGATGATCCCTATAAAAAGGGGGATACACGTTGGGTGCACCGGCCATCAATTGACTGGGACAAAGCAGAGCGCAGGAATACGCCCGGTACCGTCGAGTATGGAGTTTTCAGCGCATTAAAACGGATGATTGCTGTCCGGAAAGAAATCGAGGTCTTTGCAGATTTCAACAATCGCGAGCTGATCGAGGTCGAAAATCCCCATCTGTTTGTGTTCGGCCGTTACCACATCCAAAAACCAACTGAACATGTCCTGGTGGTTGCCAACTTCAGCAACAAACCGCAGCATCTCAACCTGGAAGATCTGGGGAGCTGGGGGACGAAATATCGACCTCTGGTTGATTTGTATCAAGGAACAAACCCAGATATTTTCAAAAATAGC
Organism: Desulfobulbales bacterium; assembly: GCA_038204235.1. Taxonomy (GTDB): domain Bacteria; phylum Desulfobacterota; class Desulfobulbia; order Desulfobulbales; family Desulfocapsaceae; genus Desulforhopalus_A. The sequence goes on along the minus strand of JBBRDD010000196.1, from coordinate 7,306 downwards.
CTGGTGATTCCTGGATTTGGCTTTTACTGGTTGTGTGAGAGATAAATAATAAACAAGAAATCCTGAGATAAATAGGCATTCAGAAGCTTCGTTTCATCTCCAAGGCACTCATCCCCCACATGGGGGATTGAAATAAGTATCCCCTGTGGGTGTCAGATTTTACTTAATCAATTATGCGTTTCTGTCGATTGAGTATTAAGAAGCGAAAATATCGATGAATGTCGATGATTATAAATATCTGGAGGCAACCATGTCCTTATCATCAATCACCAATAACACTTTAAAAGCAAATCAAGGCAATAATCAAAATTCTGGAACTGCCGTGGACCAATCAGGAAAGAGGAAAGGTGGTCCTTTATCTGCGAGTGAAATTGCTAAATTCAGTGACAATGTTACACTCACTGAACCAGGCAGTATCCAAACTTCAGAAAAAACTGCTGGCCCTGATGCGCTCGATAGCAAATCGGCGGATAATTTACTGAAACAGGTCATGAAAAAAATCATGACAAATAGTAAAGATGCGGTGTCTGCCCAGGCTCATTTTACCCCCCAGGCAGCACAGGCGCTTCTCGCCGACTAAGAAGACTTAGAGTGAAAAAGTATATGCTGCAGGGAACAAACATTGCCGTAATGAAACGCGTTGCTGTTTGCACCTTCTGTAAAAGCTTCAGCTGGCGACAATTTTTTTTCCCGGGGATATATTGACATCGAGGACTTTTTTCTCAACCCTCTGAATACCTTGCATACGTGCTTCATGCTGCGAAACAAACAACTTTCATCCAACTCCCTGGCAGTTTTCTTGCTTTTTATCGTGTCTACGCTGCTCTTTGGTTGTTCATCAAAGAAAGAAGCAGAGATGCTTTATCAAAACAATATCTTACAAGAGAAAAACAGCCAATTGACGGCCGAACTCGCCGAAGAGAATGCGGTAAGTGCCAGCTTGCAGATGAAGTTGGTGGAGAAACAGACGGAAATCGACAAGATCAAAATCACGCAGGAACATCTCACCCAGGAGATCTCACACACCAAGGCAAGAACACCTGCGCCAAAAAACAAGGTTGAGGTGGTGACATATCTGGCTGAGGTGGAGACGGATAGTAATGCCGCAAAGGAGCTTGCCTCAGACAGCGAGCAGCCAATCTTTGTGCAGGTCGATCGTTTCATCGCCGAGAGCAAGGTTGAGCTTGAGCGAGGAAATGACGACACTGCCTATTCACGAGCGTCCCAGGCGATGGAATTGACTCAGGCTATACGGAACAAAAGGGCCCTGAGCAAGAAGATGGAAGAAAGTCCCTATGCAGAATTCATCCTGCCCCTGAATCTGCATTTAGCAAAACGAAGCAATATTCGAAAAGAGCCCACCGAACGAGGAAAAATCTTAGTGACACTTACCCCGGGGACACCAGTTACCGCCAGCGGGTCTCAAGGAGACTGGATAAAAGTAACTAGCAACAATGGGCAGGATGGCTGGATCCATTATTCTTTACTGGCCGTTCCTCAAACAATTCCCCCAGTTTCCAAACCTGACAAATAACCGGGATTCATTCGGGTTCTTCCTGACCGACATGAGACGACATCGATGCGTTGTCTGACGCAAGGACAACCCGATTTCGACCGGCCGCTTTTGCTTCATACAACGCTTTGTCCGCCCGGCCAATCAGGCTGATACCATCTTTGTCTTCCGCTGCGACCCCCGTCAATCCGACACTGATGGTGATATGCAGAGACACTTCTTGCCAGGTAAAAGAATGCTGGTCCACCGCCTGCCGGATCCGCTCAGCAGTTTGCAGTCCCTCATGAATGTCGGTTTTTCCCAGGATGACAAGGAATTCCTCTCCCCCATAGCGCCCGGCACTGTCCACAATACGCAAAGTCTCCTTGAGAATGCGGGCGATTTGGATCAGAATGGCATCACCTGCCAGGTGTCCATGGGTATCGTTGACCGTTTTGAAATAATCGATATCGATCATCAGGATTGAAAATTCTGCTCTATATCTGCGATAATTTGCAAAATTGGTCGCCAGATCCGCCATGGTCTGCTTCCGATTTGCCAGTCCGGTGAGCGAATCGGTCGTGGCCAATTGCTCAAGCGTTGCCTGATTTTCCTTCAATCGACACACCATTTGATTAAACATCCCGGTGACAATGCCGAGCTCATCATTTCTATGGATATGGACAGAGACATCCAGATCTCCGTCAGCAACCCGCAACACACCATTGGTTAAGGACTTGAGTGGGAGGATGATCTGACTGGCGATGATGGTCGCAGTAGAGCCGATGAGTATGGTGAGGAAAAAGGTAATTAATACGATTTGATTCCGCGCCTGCATCAGCCCGGCAAAGACACTGTCGTAGTTTTCGGTAATGAGGAGCCCCATTGGAAGATCGGTAAAAGAGATCGCGAGACCAACAACCCGCACATTCCGATCATCAATGAAGTCATGAAGATGGTGTGGATTGTTGAACAGCTCAAGACCCTGAACTGAGGCGCTGACCATTTCTTTTTGATTTTCAGATGAGGCCGTGGATAAAAGAGAGCGACCGTCCTTGTTAAGCAGAATGAACGTTCCGGTGGTTACTCCCGATAGAGCCGCTTTCAGTTGCGGCAGCAGCCCCTGCAGCCGCAACTCCATGACAAAAAATCCAAGCTGGGTGGAACTCTGTTCCAAAAAAACAGGAAACCCGACAACGATCATGGGCGAGGGATCTCCTTCAATAAAATACGCCTCTCCGGTAAAAAACCGTGACTTTTCAATCTGGCTTTTCCAGTTTTCAGGTAAGGCAACCGGACGATTTTTATCGGATGTATCTGCGGTGGCCAGGATTTGCCCTTCGCTGTCGAGTACCAGTAATCGTCGGTAATCGGTGAACTGATTCCTGATAAGAGTCAGATATGTGCTGATTATGCGCAGATACGATGATGCCGTTGTTACCTCTTTTGGCGTTTTGCTTTCGTTTGCTGCACGATATTGCTTTAAATTGTCGAGAACGACAAACGAGTCGGCAAAAATGCGCAGATCGTAATTTCGTTCCTTGAACCAGAGGTTGGTTTCACGTTCAGCGATTTCGGCAGCATTCACCAGATTTTTTTCAACTTTCTCGGTTGTGGCCTTGTGGCTCAGGTCATACCAGAACCAGCCCATCCCTAATGACGGGATCATGGTGACCAGAATTGAGAAAAACAGAATCCGATTACGAATAGACCGGAATCCGGGGATATTTTGTTTATTCTTCATAAGCTTAGGGGAGAAAGAGTGACCAGCAATGACATGCTCATCACTAATGATATTTCAATATGAATTGAAATTATAAGCATCATGTTTCAAGTAGTGCACTTATTGTACTACTCCAGGCGGAGTTCTTTGCAAACAATCCGCTTTCCTGCCGTTCATCCTGAGTAGCTGTTCACTACCACCGTTGCAGGTCTACTCCTGCAACCTGCCTGGATAACAAATTGTAATGTCAAATAGCCGGTGGTATTAATATAATGACCAGTCATAACGAGAGATACCTCTGCCATGCCGTAGTGGTATGATAGTATTGGAAATTTTCATTTAAGCGATGCTGTCTCTGTAAAACACTCGTCTGTGAGTGGTGTACACATACAGCTTTTTTAAAAAAAAAACACGTCCGCATGAACGAAGAGCAGGGTAATTTTTTCAAGCAGTGGGCTAAACAGCATATCCTGACTTTCCAGGAGGTTGATCCCCTGCATCAGCAAAGTCTGGACCTGAAGGAAGCACATACCTTCCATGTGTGCACGGCCATTGAGCGTATTGCTGCAGGTCTTGGTCTTATGGATAACGACATCCGGATTGCTTCCGTGACAGCCTTATTTCACGACATCGGCCGTTTTCCCCAGTACCAAAAGTACCGAACCTTTCGTGATCTTGATTCGGATAATCACGCCAAGCTTTCTATTTGGGAGTTGCATCGTCACCGCGTCCTCCATACGCTGAATTTTGCTGAGCGTCAGGTCATCAGTCGGGCTATTTATTTTCAAAACCGGCTCCGTATCCCTGAAAATCTTGATCCGCAATCTTTGCTTCACTGCCAACTCATCCGTGATGCCGATAAAGTTGACATACTGCGGGTCATGTCCGAGCACTTTCAAATGGCAGAATCATTGCGGAATCCTGTGATTACCCTTGGATTGGGGGCTGGTACGCAGGTACGCGAGGAGGTCTATCATATGCTCCTTGGTGGACGGATCATGAACTACGGAAAACTAAAAACCATCAATGAACTTAAAGTGCTGCAGATGAGTTGGGTTTTCGATATAAATTTCCGGCCAACTTTTGAGATTCTGCGGGAGCGAGACAATATCGGAGTAATCGCTGCTACGCTGCCCGATACACCACTTCTTCAAGAATCACTTGATTTCGTCAACAGCTATATCGAGAAACGTTTGAAATACTAGCGGCTTTCAGTTTTGCACAACATGGAACACCTCAAGTGAAAAATCGATAGACCTTTTGTCGATCAAAACCTGCCTTCTTTGCCTGCGATCCACACACAAGACCTCAACAGATGCCCTTTAGGTCGAGATATATAACCTGAGAAAATCAAATATATGTAACATTATTAATGTCTTGATCTCCACTTATATTTCTCTTTGACGGATGTTTTTTTAAGTTGTACTAAGTTGTAATAGGTTTTTATAAACACATATAACTCTGGGGCTCAACAGCATGATTCTGATACAAAATGGTGACATCTATACCCCGTCTGCCCTTGGCAGAGGCGACTTGTTGATTGGTGGAGGCAGGATACTTCACATCGCGGAGCATATTGATCCGGCAAGCCTGCCCGGGAAAAACGATATCATTGATGCCAAAGGTTTGGCCGTCACGCCAGGATTCATTGATGGTCATCAGCACTTCACCGGTGGAGGTGGGGAGGGTGGTTTTCACACCCGCACCCCAGAGATGCATCTGTCGATGAACTTTGACAACGGGGTAACAACAGCAGTGGGGCTGCTTGGCACCGACTCACTTACCAGATCAGTGGAGAGCCTCTATGCCAAAACCGAAGCCTTCAATAATGAAGGAATGACCGCCTTTATGTTGACAGGTGCCTACTGGCATCCATCCCCCACCGTCACTGGTTCAATAGGTCGTGATCTTACCTATCTCAGACCGGTAATCGGCCTTAAACTGGCCCTCGCTGACACTCGGGGACCCCTGGTGACTGCCGAGGACCTGGCTGCCATGGCTGCTGAAATTCGTGTGGCTGCTCTGGTCGCCGGCAAGCCGGGAATCATGACCATTCACACCGGGATCAAAGAAGAGCGACTTCAGCTGCTCTTTATGGTGATAAAAAAATACGGCATTCGCGCTGATACCTTTATTCCGACGCATGTCAACAGGAAGGACATGCTCCTTCAGGAACAGGTCTTCCAGCTTGCTGAAATGGGCGCAACCGCCGATGCGACCTGCCTGACGGAAATGCCAACCGAAAAGGACAACCACCTTTCTGCTGCCGACTTCGCCTGCCTCGCCGATAATCGCGGCCTTTTCGACCGGATCACCTTCAGTTCCGATGCCGGGGGTTCCATGCCTCACTGGGATAAGGAACGTAAACACATTGTCGGTATGGGAATTGGCACACCTGCCTCCCTGTGTTTTGAGTTGAACAGGCTGGTCAACAAGCTGAACATGGACCTGGGAAAAGCGCTGAAGCCGCTCACCACGACTCCGGCGCTACTCTATGGTTTACAGGGGCGTAAGGGAGTTATCGCGGCCGGGGCCGATGGGGATATTCTGATCCTTGACCCATCGTCCATGCGCATTGTCGATGTTGTCGCCGGTGGAGCCATTGTCAAGAGAGACGGGTGCCTCCTGAAAAAAGGCTATTTTGAGCAAGAATAGACAGATGCACTCTGACGAAATCCTTTCGGTTGTGGATCTTCCAGGAGCCGATGACCTTGCTCCACCCCGAAAATAAAGTGAGCCGTTCATGAAGCCGTTTATTGCTATCGTCTGCTATACCGACGTAAACCAGCATGGCACCCCGTCCCACATTTTACCCATCGCTTATACCACCGCTATTGAAGCGGCTGGGGGCATACCTTATATCCTCCCATTTACCAGACAGATCGAACAACTGTCTGCGATGCTGCAAATTGCCCAGGGTGTGCTTTTAACCGGCGGCATTGATATTGCCCCGGAACATTACGGAGAAAAGAAAAGAGATCGCTGCGGCAGAACCAACGGTGAACTCGATGCATACCAGTTTGCGGCTTTTCGCATCGCTCGTGAAAGCAAAAAACCAGTACTGGCAATATGCCGGGGTGCCCAGCTGGTGAATGTTGCTCTGGGCGGTACCCTGTATCAGGATATTTTCTCTGAACTCCCAACCCCTCTGCACTGCCATTCCGGTGGAGAGTGCATACCTGGTGTTGATCATACGGTCTTTATTGAACCGGAGTCGAAGCTGCATCATTTATTTGGTTCCGCGATCACCGTCAACTCCCGGCATCATCAAGCAATCAAAACACCGGGAAAAGATCTATTGGTCACAGCATTGGCGTCCGATGGTATCATCGAAGCAGCAGAGCACAGGGAGCTGCCGATTACTCTTGTCCAGTGGCATCCGGAGCTCATGATGTCCGTCACCGATAAAACGATGTTGCCACTCTTTCAAGCCCTAATACAATGTTCCTGCTAACCTCAACGCAGTGTCGCTTTGGCAACCTCAGATCAGCCACAAACAGAAACCCGCTGCCAAGTTCCGCACATGTTAGAGAGAAGAAAAGGTGTACGGCAAACTGACCATCGTAACCTTGCTACTGCTATGTAACCCGAGGGAACTCTTCTCCCTCAGCACGAAAACGCTTCGTATCTTCCAGTCTTCGGAGGCAGTTTATGGAATGGGCTGCAAGTTCAGGGAAAAAGTTTCTGAAGTCCTTGGCAAATTTTTCATAATCCTGTTGCAGGTCGTTTATGGCGCTTTCCATCGAAGACTGGAATGTAGCTCTTTTTGCCATGCCTTGCATTGCTCTGTTGACCCCTTCCAGTTTCGCATAATTAACAAGCCAATTGTTGGCGATCATATGAGGAATTACCTGTTTTGCTTTTTGGGGAAGTACATTTCCAAAGCGTTGAATGGTGGAATAGAAATGACAGGCAAAATCTTCCAACGAGGTGTTACTGTATTCGGGCCAGTTTTTAGCCAGAAAATGATCATAGAAAATATCTACAATAACTGATGAATAATGCCTGTGTCTTTGCCAAAGCCGTTGTTTACTCTCTGCTACCAGAGGATGTCGGTCTGTGAAAGAGTCAATTTCTCTATGCAGCAGAAT
>JBBRDD010000195.1:0-8907 GCA_038204235.1 Desulfobulbales bacterium | reverse complement strand
TTTTCAGTTTAGCTGATAGCCAGCAGCTCAATCTCGAAGGTCAGAGTCTCGCCGGCCAGCGGTGGGTTGCCATCAAGCACAACAGAATCTTCATTCAGTTGGCTGACGATAACAAGCATTGGTTCATCATCTTCATCAGCCAGTTCAAGTTCATCGCCAACGTCGAACTCAAGATCGTCCGGCATTTCTGCCAGGGGGATTTCGATAAACATACTTTCATCCGGATAGCCATATGCCTTCTCAGGTTCGATTGTCACGGTCTTTTTTTCACCGACAGACATACTCAAGACACCCTCCTCGAAGCCATCGATGATCTCGCCCTCGCCTATTGTGAAGACCAGAGGTTCTTCTCCGACTGATGAATCAAAAATGCTGCCATCGGCAAGTTTACCTGTATAGTGAACGGAGACATGGTCTCCGTGTTTTGGTTTGGTCATAGCTTACTCCTTTAATTTAAAAATACGTTGTGATGATTATTCGAGAAAAGATTGGTTGTTGTTCGTCAGTGCGTGAAGGCTTGCGATAGATACAATTATTGATATACCGGATTATCTCTGAGAGTCCGGAACAATATATTTACATCTAAAGCTACCTGCTTGTCATTTTCACCAAAAAACAATCATCACCTATATACACCGGACAACCACTTGTCCAATGGGCGCCGCAGTAAAAATTCATAAAAGAGAAGATAAAGAAACGCCACAGCGTAAGAAATCAGAATGCCGCAGTAGACCCCTAACCATGGAAAGGCGAAATAAACTGAACATGCGAATATTACTATTGCCAGCATCCCCAGCGGGATTTCGCGAAAAAGAGCCTGGATTGTCTGACCGCCATAGTGGTAATGAAGAACCCAGACCGTTGGCAAAACGGTGGTCGGAAAAGCCGCAAAAATCCCCGACCACCGGGAGCCGACAGTTTCCGCCATCGCCGTAATGACAACTATGACCCCAGCCGCAAAAAGGGCTCTCGAGGCTAAAATAAGGGCCGTGGTCGGCACTCTCCGGCGGACGGCAGGAGACGGGGTAAGACGGAAAAAAACGGCCACGCCGACAAAGATAATAATGACGACCGCCATACGAAGCCAAGGCTGATCCTGTATCACATATTGCAGAAAGCAGGCAGTCCCAAAAAAACCAGTCAACCCCAAAAACGTTGGCAGAAGCAGGGCTAATGCCGACCCTTCCGTTACCCTTTTCCCCGTCTGGCTGTAGAGAAGGCAAAAAACGAGCGTCGCACTCAACCCCTGAATAGACCAGGGAGCACTTTCTGCAACAAAACGAGGTCCCTGTTCAATTCCTGTGAAAAAAAAGGTGAGACCTGCTCCAAGCGGGAACCCCAGCAAGACTCCGGCAAAGCGTGTACTCAACCTTTCAGCAACCAGCGTAACAGTTATGACCATTCCCGCGGAAAGACATATTTTGGCGGTGAACAGCAGTAAAGAAAAACTCATATAAGGCCAAAGAACCGTGGAATAAAAAGCGACAGAGACGGGAAAAGTATGACCACCACCAGGGCAACAAGCATGGCAAGCACCATGGGCCAGACCGCCTTGAACGTCTTCTCCAGGCGGATGTTGGCAAGCTGCGTTGTTACATAGAGATTGACAGCCACGGGAGGGGTGAACTGGCCGATAGCCAGGTTGAGGGTCATGACCACGCCAAACCACACCGGATCCCAGCCGAAATGTTCGATTACGGGCAGAAATATGGGCAGAAATATATAAAAAATACTAATTGCATCAATGAGCATTCCTCCCACAAAAATCAGCAGGTTGATAATAAAGAGGACGACCCACTCGTTGGTACTTATGCCCATAAGCATGCTTGCCATGTCATCGAGTATTCCCACCGTCGAACCTGCCCAGGAAAAGAGCCCGGCAAAGGCGACAATGAGCATGACAATGGCGGATGTTTCGCTGGCATCGACCAATATTTGATACCCTGTTTTCAGGGTCAGGGTTCGATAAATGAGAAAACCCAGCAGCAGACTGTAGAAAACTGCAACTACCGCTGCTTCAGTTGGCGTGAATATACCGCCATAAAGGCCGCCGAGAATAATTACTGGTGCGAGCAGCCCCCAGAACGCCTCCTTAAATGATTGCCAGAGATTGCTCTGTTGCTCCTCCTCTGATTCCTGCAGCGAACCATAGCCCTTTTTTCTGGCGATCCAGATTGCAGGAAGAAGAAGTGACAGTCCAGCCAGGAAGCCGGGGATGGCGCCCGCGGCAAAAAGTGCCGGAACCGAGGTGTTGGTTATCGCGCCATAAATAATCAGGGCGATACTGGGGGGGACAATTATGGCAGTGGAACCGGCAGCTGCAATCAGTGCTGCACTGTAGCCTCTGCTATACCCCTGCGCATACATGGCCGGGATCAGGATTGCGCCGATTGCCGCCGAATCTGCCGGTCCGGAGCCGGAAACACCGCCAAAAAAAACACAAACACCAATAGCCACGATGGCCAGTCCTCCGCGCCGTCTTCCGACAAGCAGATTGGCAAAACGGATAATGCGCAGGGAAATACCGCAACGCTCCAGGATAAAGCCTGCCAGGATAAAAAGAGGGATGGCAAGCAGCGGGAATTTGGCAATGCCGGCAAAAAAGTTTGGCGCTATCACCGCTGTACCGAGATCTGCCGCCCATATGACCAAAAAACTGGGGACTGCAATAGCTATGGCAATGGGTGTGCCCAGCAGGAGAAGGATAAAAAAGACCAAAAACAGCAGGATACCCATGTCACATCTCCCTCATCTCGGCTATTGCAGCCTCAAGAATTCGAAAAACTATGAGCACACAGCCAATAGGGATGCATACGGTATATATCCATTGAGGATAATTAAGCGATTCAGAGGTGATTTCGAGAAACCGCTCATCAAGAACCTGCTTGTAGCCTAAATAACCGAGGGCAGTGAACAGCCCCGCACCCATCAGGGCAATGCCTATATTGAGAATTTTCCTGATCTCATGGGAGAAATTATCCTGGAAAAACAGCATGCGGAGGTGACGCCTGCGCCTAAAGGCAGAGGCGGTGCCAAACAGGGTCAGCCAGACGAGTGCATTTACCTCAATCTCTTCAGTGAAAGCGAGAGGGTATTCAAAGACATATCGGGTAATGACGTTGGCAAAGGCCAAAACGGCCATAACGAGAAGAAGCGTGGCGCCGAGCATTTCTTCGAGATGCCCGGCGACCCATTGAATTTTACGCAATCTGTTGTTCCTGATTATTTACGTGAACCAGCGATGGCAGCTTCTGCTTTTTTGACAAGTTTTTCTCCGACGATCGGGACCCACTTTGTATATATGGCAGCAGTTTTTGCCTTGAATTCTGCCCGGGTCGCATCATCGAGAACTGTTACCTCCATACCGTTGTCTTCCAAGGTTTTCAGGGCACTTAGATCCGGGGCAATCAGACCTTTACGCACCACACGGCGTTGTTCGTCAGTCGCTTCCAGGGCGGCTTGACGAATAATATCCTGATCTTTGGCTGAAAAGCTGGCCATCGCTTTATTATTGACAGTCAACATCAGAGGATCAATGACATAGTGCCAGATCGTGGCATACTTATGAAACTGCCAGATCTTCACCGGAATTTCGATGGCAACGACAGGATTCTCCTGCCCATCGACAACACCCTGCTGAAAAGCAACCTGCGCATCCCCCCAGTTCATATTGACCGGATTGCCGCCCATGGCCGTCATTGTTTCAATGAATATGGGTGTACCAACCACACGAACTTTCATGCCAACCAGGTCTTCAGGTTTTTTTACCGCCCTCTTTGAGTTGGTTATTTCTCTGAATCCATTCTCTCCCCAGGCAAGCAGTGTTACCCCTTTATTTTTCAACATGGTGCCGATTTCCTTGCCCACTTCACCTTGGGTTACTGCATCCAGAGCAGTGTAGTCGGGAAAGAAAAATGGCAGGTTAAAGAGATTGAGAGGCTTTATGGTTGTTGACCAGTTAATGGTCGAGGCCAGGCAGAAATCAGCAACACCCTGCCGGTGAATGAGAAACTCATTGGTCTGTTTCCCTGCCATCAGGGAGGAAGAAGTATAGACTTTAATGTTGATCCGCCCCTCTGTACGTTCGCGCACCAGGTCGGCGAATTTTGTGGCCCCTGCCCCCCATGGCAGCTTAGGACCGACAACAACACTCATCTTGTATTCTTCTTTGTATTTTGCAGCGGCAAAAAGTGATGCAGGAACGGTCAAGGCCAGCAAGAAAATAACAACACTCAATAGTACATATTTCACCATACCACCTCCCTTGAGTAAAAATACTTGATTACCATCCGTAATTTGATGAATTAATAAAGTATTCTTACCCGAGGGTCAACCGTTAAAAGGTTGAAGGTAATGGGTAGGCGGATATTTCACCAATATCCGGCGATCATCTTTATCGATGCCAGACAGCTGTCAGGAATGCTGCATGCGAGTGCTATTGGTTCATACCGGGAACGAATCAACGAAAAGATTCGTAACGATTGAGACCATATTTTTTAATTCGATAGCCGATCTGCCGTTCAGTCAGGCCCAGATCACGGGCTGCGCGCACCTGCACCCAGCCATTGCGCCGGAGGGCCGCTTCAATCTCGATCCGTTCCATATCCTGGAGCGACTTGCGGGTAAATGGCGGCTGGCTCTTTTCCTCTTTGCCGGCGACTTCCGCGGCTTTTTCCGGCTTCAATTTTTCCACCCGAAACAGACTCGGCGGCAAATCGTTCAGACCGAGACGGTCCCCTTCGGCCAGAATAACCATACGCTCTACCAGATTCTGCATCTCCCGAACATTGCCCGGCCATGAATAGCCTATGAGAAAATCTAGCAGCTCCGAGGAAATTTTGATCGTCCGCCCGTTTCGCTCGTTGCTCTGGCTCAGAAAATGGCTGAACAACAGGGGGATATCTTCTTTTCGGTCCCTTAAAGGCGGCAGGACAATGGGTACAACGTTGAGCCGGTAATAGAGATCGGCGCGAAATTCTCCATTGGCAACAGCCTGCTCCAGACTGACATTGGTAGCCGCAACAATCCGCACATCAACGGTAAAGGTCTTGGAGCCACCTATTCTTTCAAACTGTTTTTCCTGTAATACCCGCAGCATCTTGGACTGCAAAGCCAGCGGCATTTCACCGATTTCATCAAGGAAAATAGTCCCCTGATCGGCAAGTTCAAACCTTCCCGGTCTCGAAGCATGGGCGCCGGTGAAAGCCCCCCGTTCATGGCCGAACAGTTCACTTTCCAGCAGGGTCTCCGGCAGAGCAGCGCAGTTCACCTTGATAAAAGGATTATCCTTGCGGCGGCCTCCGTCATGAATTGCCTTGGCCACCAGCTCTTTTCCCGTTCCCGACTCTCCGAGTAAAAGGGTAGTCACCGTACTGCTGGAGATCTTGTCGATCATACTGAACACCTCCTGCATCGGCTTGGAATGGCCGATGATGAAGTGTCCCCGGTGGACATGGTGCAGTTTGGCCTTCAGGGATTCATTCTCTTCAATCAGCTTGGCCTCTTTTTTCTCTATCTCCCTATGCAGGGTGACAAACTGGGCAATGAGCGTTGCCAGGACGGTAAGAAAGCGAATATCTTCCTCAAAAGACACATCATCGGCGAACAACCTGTCGACGGTCAACACCCCCTCGGGATTGCCCTTGACCATCACCGGGACGCCGAGAAAAGAGATCTTGCTTTTTCGGACCTTGGACCGTGCGCCGGTACGGTTAAGAAAAAGTGGCTCGCTGTTGATATCCGGCACGACAAAGGGTGAGCGCGTTTGAAATATCTGTCCGCACACCCCTTCATCCGGCCGGTATACGCCGCGCATTTTTTCTTCTTCCGATAAGCCGCAAGACGCTTTAATCATCAGTTTCTGGTTCACTTTGTCATAAAACAACAGAGTCGACCGCTCCATTTTCATCGTATCGTTGAGAACACCAAGAATACGTGACAGGGTACTCTCCAGATCAACCGCCGTACCAATCAACTCGGTAATCCGGTACAGAGCCAATAGCTCTATGCCTTGAATTTGCGTATGCGCAATTGGTAAATCTCGTTTATCTGTTTCCATCAGTTATCCCTTCATCCTTTAGCTTCTGCTCACCTCAATGGAGATCACTGGGTAACAAAGTGAGTAAAGCAAGCAGCGTTCCATATTTATATAAACTCAATATCATTCGCTTTATATAGAACACACGGCTACTGACGAGCTGGTTTACGAAATTTCACCCATCATTACCACAACACATTTGTCGACTCACACAACTGTTTATTACATTATTGTAAATAATAGCGCTAAAGCAAACAGCATACTCCAAAATCGACAATTCGTTACTTTTTTGTCGCTTTCCTACTAAAACGAGCTTCTCTGTCGATGGTACAAGCACCGGGCAAAACAACAGATAACCACACTCAAAATTCTGGTTTTATTGATCTATATTTCATTTTTAAAAAATGGCACAGCCTTTGCTCAAAGAGTTACAACTGCGAAGGTAGGTGCTCAACAAACAACAAATTCCACAACACATAAGGAGATTGTGATGAGAAAGGTGGCAATTTATGGCAAAGGCGGAATCGGCAAATCAACCACAACGCAAAACACAGTGGCCGGACTTGCAGAGATGGGACGAAAAGTTATGGTCGTGGGCTGTGACCCGAAGGCCGACTCAACTCGTCTGCTGCTTGGTGGACTGGCGCAAAAATCGGTGCTCGATACTCTAAGGGAAGAAGGCGAAGATGTAGAACTCGATGATATCAGAAAAGCAGCATATGGCGGAACCTGGGCAGTTGAATCAGGCGGTCCGGAACCCGGTGTTGGTTGTGCAGGCCGAGGTATCATAACCGCAATTAACATGCTTGAATCCCTTGGTGCCTATGAGGAAAGCGAGAATCTTGACTACGCTTTTTATGACGTCCTCGGTGATGTTGTCTGTGGTGGTTTTGCCATGCCAATCAGAGATGGCAAAGCGGAAGAGATTTATATCGTTGTCTCCGGTGAGATGATGGCGATGTACGCCGCCAACAATATCTGTAAAGGTATCATGAAATTCGCCCAGTCCGGTAGTGTTCGTCTCGGGGGCCTTATCTGCAACTCAAGAAACGTGGACAACGAAAAAGAGATGATCCAGGAGCTCGCCAAAAAAATCGGCACAACGATGATCTATTTTGTACCCCGCGACAATGATGTGCAGCGTGCAGAGATCAACAGAAAGACAGTGATCGAATGGAATCCCGAAGTTCCACAGGCAAACGAATATCGCGGCCTCGCCAGGGCCATTGATGAAAATAAGAATTTTGTCATTCCCAAACCGCTGGCAATTGAGGAACTGGAGAAGCTGCTGCTCGACTTTGGCCTATTGGAAGCCGTATAAGAACAACCCCCGACAAACTAGAGATTCTAAGGGTCTAAGACAAACAGGAGAAATACTAAAATGATGATCATGATCAGAGCCATTGTTCGACCAGAAAAAGCTGACGACGTACTCGCTGCCCTTATGGATGCAGGATTTCCGGCAGTAACCAAATACTCAGTAAGTGGCCGTGGCAAACAGCGCGGGATAAAAATTGGCGATGTAACGTATGACGAGATTCCCAAAACCATGCTTATGAGCGTCATTAAAGCTGAAGACAAGGATTTCGTTATCAATACAATAATGGATGCGGCACGTTCGGGAACAAAAGGAGCCTTTGGGGACGGTAAAATTTTTGTCGCCGAAGTCGGAGACGTTTACACCATTAGCTCAGGAGTAAAAGAGGGCCTTTCGGAGGTGACAGCATGAAAGAGATCATCGCCGTCGTTCGCATGAACATGATGAACAAGACTAAAGCGGCACTTACTGCTGCAGGCATTAACGCCTTTTTTGCCCATGAAGCTCAGGGACGCGGAGTTGGTTTTGTTAACCGCAAGCTTATCAAAGGAGCCGAACAGGGTTACGAGGAAGCTGTGGCACTACTCGGAGAAAAAGGAAATCTGTACCCGAAACGGATGGTCACAATCGTCGTCAATGACAATCAGGTAGATGATGTTATTGAGGCACTTATCACTACCAATCAGACCGGCAAAGCTGGTGACGGAAAAATCTTCGTTATGCCTATAGCTGACAGCGTTCGGGTACGAACAGGCGAAACGGGCACAAAATCAATAGGATAAGTTCCAAGGAGATATACCATGGCAAAAGCACAAAAATTGGTGCAGTGGGAACCCCACAACATCAAGGAAAAACTTCTGGAAAAATATCCTCCAAAAGTTGCCCGAAAACGCGCCAAGCAGATAATGATCAACGAGGCACTGGAGAACACCACTCCGGAAATTGTCGCCAACGTCAGAACCATACCCGGAATCATCACCATGCGCGGTTGCACCTACGCCGGCTGCAAGGGTGTTATCATGGGACCGACCAGCGATATCGTCAATCTGGTTCATGGCCCGATAGGCTGTAGCTTTTACGCCTGGCTTACCAGACGGAATCAGACAGATGCCAACAAAAAAGGTAACGATAACTTCATGCCCTACTGTATGTCCACAGACATGCAGGATTCCGACATTATTTTTGGTGGAGAGAAGAAACTGGCAGCGGCAGTTCAAGAAGCCTACGACCTGTTTCATCCGAAGGCTATCGCCATCTTTGCCACCTGCCCTGTCGGCTTAATTGGTGATGACATTCACCAGGTAGCCAGGATGATGAAGGAGAAATTCGGTGACTGTAATGTGTTCGCTTTTAGTTGTGAAGGATATAAAGGCGTCTCGCAGTCAGCCGGTCACCATATCGCCAACAACCAGGTTTTCACCCATGTAGTAGGCAAAAGCGAAACCGAGAAGACGGATAAATTTAAAATTAACCTGCTGGGAGAATACAACATCGGCGGTGACGGCTTCGAAATCGACCGAATTTTCAAGAAGTGCGGGATCACCAATATCGC
>JBBRDD010000194.1:0-8946 GCA_038204235.1 Desulfobulbales bacterium | reverse complement strand
CATAAAATTTCCACCTTTTGTGCACCGCCGACCGCCTGGCGTATGTTCATCAATCTCGACACCTCCAAATTTGATTTTTCCAACCTCCGCCAGTCAATCGGCGCAGGCGAACCGTTGAACCCTGAAGTCATCACCAGGTGGAAAGCGCTCACCGGTACAGAGATCCGGGATTTTTACGGCCAGACCGAATCAACGGCGATGATCGGCAACCATCCCTGGATGAACGGCAAAATGAAGAGCGGCTCCTTCGGCCATCCCTCATTTATGTATGATGTGGCTCTGGTTGATGATGACGGCAAAGAGCTCACCGTCGCCAACGAGCCCGGACATATCGTCGTCAAACTGGATAAATGGCGGTCGATCGGGCTCTTTACCGAATACATCGGCGCCCCGGAAAAAATGGCCGGCGTCTTTATGAACAACTACTACTACACCGGCGACCGCGCCTCGATCGATGAAGACGGCTATTGGTGGTTTGTCGGCCGCAGCGACGATGTTATTAAATCCTCGGACTTTCGTATCGGTCCCTTTGAGGTGGAAAGCGCCATTCTGGAGCATCCGGCTGTCGCCGAATCGGCCATCGTCGGGGTGCCGGATGAAAAGCGGCATCAGCTCGTTAAGGCTTTTGTCATTCTCAAGCAGGATAAGCAGCCATCCAGAGAACTCGCCCTCGAGCTGTTCAAACACACCATAAAGATCCTGGCTAAATTCAAAATCCCGAGAATTATCGAGTTTGTCCCGCAGGTCCCGAAAACACTGAGCGGCAAGATTCGCCGGGTTGAATTACGCCAGCAGGAAATCGATCGTCAGGAAAAAGGCGGTCAATCGGAAAAACATGAATATTTTTACAGTGATTTCCCTGAGTTGAGCTCGAAATCAAAAAAATAACCCATACAGCATCCAGGGATATTCTCCCTGGGTGCTTAACCGACCAGTTTCGCCGGAGTAGATTCCATGAATTTTGAATTAACAGAAGAACAGAACCTTATCCGTGACATGGTTCGTGAATTTGCCGTTGCCGAAGTGGCACCGTCCGCCAAAGTCCGTGATGAAGAAGAACGATTTGATCGTGCCCTGATGTTTGACCGGCTCGGG
This sequence comes from Desulfobulbales bacterium, assembly GCA_038204235.1. Taxonomy (GTDB): domain Bacteria; phylum Desulfobacterota; class Desulfobulbia; order Desulfobulbales; family Desulfocapsaceae; genus Desulforhopalus_A. The sequence continues at coordinate 7,851 of JBBRDD010000194.1, read as the reverse complement.
GAACTCGGCCTGACCGGTATTGTCTTCCCGGAAGAATATGGCGGCGCTGGAGCAGACTATATTAGTTATTCAATAGCTGTTGAAGAACTTAGCCGGGTATGTGCATCCACGGGAGTGACTCTTTCAGCCCACCTCTCCCTCGGTGCCAATCCCATTTACCTCTTCGGCAGTGAAGAGCAGAAGCAGCAGTATCTCGCGCCGCTGGCCAGAGGTGAAAAAATGGGGGCCTTCGGACTCACCGAACCGGCAGCAGGCTCCGATGCCGGCGGCACCAAAACTACTGCTTTCATGGAAGGTAATCAGTGGATTCTTAACGGAACCAAGATCTTCATTACCAACGGTGGTGAAGCGGAAACCTATATTGTTTTTGCCAGAACCGACAAGGACGCCCAAAAACACCACGGCATCAGCGCCTTTATCGTTGAAAAAGGAACGCCGGGTTTTTCCTTTGGTAAAAAAGAACAGAAATTGGGCATTCGCAGCTCTCCTACCCTGGAACTGATTTTCGAAAATTGCGCCATTCCCGCGGCAAATCTGCTCGGTGAAGAGGGACAGGGTTTTAAAATTGCCATGAAGACCCTCGATGGCGGCCGAATCGGTATAGCTTCCCAGGCCCTTGGCATTGCCCAGGGCGCACTTGATGTGGCGGTTAACTATGCCAAAGAACGCAAACAGTTCGACAGCCCTATCGGCAGATTTCAGGGCGTACAGTTCCAGCTGGCCGATATGGCGACTCAGACAGAAGCAGCGAGATTTTTAATCTACAACGCCGCCTACAAGGCCAGCAATGGTCTTTCGTATTCCCTGGCTTCGGCGATGGCCAAGTTAATGGCCAGCGAGACCGCAATGAAGGTTACGACTCAAGCAGTCCAGATTCTCGGCGGTTATGGCTACACCAGAGATTTCCCGGTCGAGAGGATGATGCGAGATGCCAAGATCACAGAGATATATGAAGGAACCAGTGAGATTCAGCGCCTGGTCATCGGTGCGGCGTTACTGAGGTAGTTTTTTATAGGCTAAAACATAACGACATCAGGCAGGATACCGCCTTTTCCTGCAGGGTGTCGATATTTCACTTTTGTTCTCGGGGATTTTTGTATACCTTCTCACGGCTGATGCTTTGGTACAGAGCACAATTACACAAAAATGACATCTCTGGGAGAGAATTAAATGCAGGACAAGGATACAGATTCACCTGAAGTTGTAACCCATATTAAAAACCAGGAGCTGGTGAAAGAGCGCCGGCGTCAGATTGTTGACGCAGCGGTGAAACTCTTTATAGCAAACGGCTATCACAAAACAACAACCCGGGCCCTGGCCAAGGAAACCGGACTTTCTATTGGCTCACTGTACGAATATGTATCCACCAAGGATGATGTTTTATACCTGGTTTGTATCGCCATTCATACCGAGGTTGAACAAGGGGTGAAAGAAGCACTCGCCCGCCCAACCGTTGGAAAAGCGGCTCTTGCCGAGGTAATTCGTGAATTTTTCCTGGTCTGTGACCGGATGAGCGACCATGTGCTGTTGATGTACCAGGTCACCCATTTTTTACCCTTAAAATGGCAGGAAAAGGTCCTTGAGGCGGAGCTGCGCATCACCAATCTCTTTGTAGAGGCAATGCGCGAACTCCGGCAGCTGGGCAAACTGCCGCAACTCGACGACGATACAATCAATCTGATTGGGCACAACATCTCCGTGATCGGCCATATCTGGGCTTTCCGGCGCTGGTATTTTGCCAAAAACTTCACAATTGAGCAGTACATTGAACAACAGACAAAATTTATCATGAGCTTTCTTGAGGACAAAAATAAGTAACGACGAAGGAGCAACCATGTACGCGGATGTTGAAATTTACCGACCTAAGAACGTTGTCAGAGTAATCACCGCCACGTCTCTATTTGACGGTCACGATGCCTCGACAAATATCATGCGGCGAATCCTGCAGGATTCCGGCGTGGAAGTTATCCATCTGGCGCACAACAGATCGGTCCAGGAACTGGTCGACACCGCTATTGATGAAGATGCTCAGGGTATTGCCATGTCCAGCTATCAGGGCGGGCATATGGAAGCCTTCAAATATATGATCGACCTTCTGAAGGAAAACGATGCTTCCCATATCAAGGTATTTGGCGGTGGTGGCGGTGTTATAGTTGCCGAAGAGATCAAAGAGCTTGAGGCATATGGGGTGGCGAAGATCTACTCTCCGGAAGATGGCGCTTCCATGGGCTTGCAGGGAATGATTAATCATATGATTAAAATTCTGGACTTTCCGACCCTGCCGTTCCATGATTTACGCCCGGAAAATCTCAGCTACAGCCGTCCAAAATCCATCGCCGGTTTTATCTCTGCCGTACAACAGGCAAAAGCCGGCGGAAACGGCAAGTTACATGAATTAACGGCGATGCTCGCCCCACTTGCCGAAAAAAACAATCCACCGGTTATCGGCATCACCGGAACGGGAGGGGCTGGGAAATCTTCTCTGACGGATGAAATAATCGTCAGATTTCTCCATGATATTAAAGATATCCGAATCGCCATTATCAGCTGCGACCCCTCCAGGCGTAAAACAGGGGGTGCACTTCTCGGCGACCGGATTCGCATGAATTCGATCAGTACCTCTGATAAGGTCTACATGCGCAGCCTTGCAACCCAAAACTCAGCGAGTGAAATTTCCGAGGCACTGCCGGAGGCCATCCAGGTTGCTAAAGCCGCAGGCTTTGACCTGATCATCGCTGAGACCGCGGGCATTGGCCAGGGGGACTCAAAAATTACTGACATTAGTGATATTTCTATCTACGTAATGACCAGTGAATACGGCGCACCCTCCCAGCTGGAAAAAATTGATATGCTCGACTATGCTGATCTTATCGTGGTCAACAAATTCGAGAAAAAAGGCAGCGATGATGCCATTCGTGACATCAGAAAACAGGTACAGAGAAACCGTAAACAGTGGACCACCTCCGCGGAGGATTTTCCGGTTTTCGGCACCATCGCGTCTAAATTTAACGATGATGGCATTACCGCCCTTTATCATGGAATTATAGAGCTACTCGCTCAAAAAACCGCTCTCAAACTGCAACCCGGTCTGCCTAAACCACAACAGAAAACATCCTCCTCAAAGTCCATCGTTATTCCGTCGGATCGGCTCCGATATCTCTCGGAAATTTCTGCTACGGTCCAGGGCTATCACACCAAGTCAAGTCTGCAAGCCAAGGCAGTACGCGAAAACTTTCATATCCGTCAGACCATCGATCTCCTCAGCAGAAAAGACGGAGAGGACATCGTCACAACGCTGGAAGTTCTCAGAACTGAAGCTGATGAAAAGGCAAAAGCGATTGACAGGGAGACGGAACAAAGCCTGGACAGCTGGCAAGAAACCAAAAAAGCCTATGCCGGGGATGATCTTATCTATACCGTACGAGGCCGGGAAATCAGAGTGCCCCTTTATTCTGAATCCCTTTCCCACTCGAAAATCCCCAAGATTTCTCTGCCTAAATTTACCGATCCGGCAGACATTTATCTTTGGATGCGAAAAGAAAATCTACCGGGATATTTTCCCTATACCGGCGGCGTCTTTCCTTTAAAACGCACTGGTGAAGACCCCACCCGTATGTTTGCCGGCGAAGGCGGTCCGGTCCAGACCAACAGGCGGTTCAAACTGCTATCGGCCAACTATGAGGCAAAGCGGTTATCGACCGCTTTTGATTCAGTCACTTTGTATGGCTGGGATCCAGCCGTACGGCCGGATATCTATGGTAAGATCGGCACCTCCGGTGTGAGCATCTGCACCCTCGATGACGTCAAACAGCTCTATGACGGATTTGAACTTTGCTCGCCTACTACCTCGGTATCGATGACTATTAACGGACCCGCACCAATTATTCTGGCAATGTTTATGAACACGGCCATCGACCAGCAGGTGGCTAGTTTTGTTGCTGAAAAACAGCGACAACCCAATAAGGCCGAATACGATGCGATCAAGGCCATGGTCCTGGCCAATGTACGCGGCACCGTCCAGGCAGACATCCTGAAAGAGGATCAGGGCCAGAATACCTGCATCTTCTCCATAGAATTTGCCCTGAAGATGATGGGTGATATTCAGGAATATTTTATCGCCAAAGAGGTCAAGAATTTTTACTCGGTCTCCGTCTCCGGCTATCATATCGCCGAGGCGGGAGCAAACCCGATCACCCAGCTGGCCCTCACCCTGTCCAACGGCTTTACCTACGTGGAATATTATCTGGCCAGAGGCATGGATATCGATCAAATTGCCCCAAACCTGTCATTTTTCTTCTCCAACGGCATGGACCCCGAATATACCGTCATTGGCCGAGTGGCCAGACGTATCTGGGCGGTGGCGATGAAAGAGAAATACGGGGCGACGACATCATCACAGCGATTGAAATACCATATCCAGACCTCCGGCAGATCCCTGCATTGCCAGGAAATCCAGTTCAACGATATCAGGACCACCCTGCAGGCGCTCTGTGCGATCTACGATAACTGCAACAGTCTCCACACCAATGCCTACGACGAGGCAATCACTACCCCCAGCTCCGAGTCGGTCCGCCGTGCTCTGGCCATTCAGCTTATTATCAACCGGGAGTGGGGGCTGGCCAAAAACGAGAATCCAAACCAGGGCAGCTTTATTGTCGAAGAGCTCACCGACCTGGTCGAAGAAGCAGTTCTTGATCTCTTTGACCGGATCACTGACCGGGGCGGCGTGCTCGGTGCCATGGAGACCGGCTTTCAGCGAAGCAAAATCCAGGAAGAATCAATGTATTATGAGCGGCTGAAACATTCCGGTGAGTATCCTATTATCGGCGTAAACACCTTCCGCAACCCCGATACTAATTTTGATCAACAAAACGCAACTGTAGAGCTGGCCAGATCCACCGACGAGGAAAAAAACGAGCAGATTGGCAGATTGGCAGATTTTCATGCGAGACATCAGAACGACTGCCCCGCAGCGCTTGATCGGCTAAAAGACGTCGCTCTCAGTGGTGAGAACATCTTCGAGGAACTCCTTGAGACGGTCAAACACTGCAGTCTTGGTCAGATCACCAACGCCCTCTATGCAGTTGGTGGTCAGTATCGAAGAAATATGTAGAAAAAGAAGATAAAGAAAAAAGCTAGAAACTGGATTAACTCCAGGCGAACAAGGGTTGCTCGAAATGAGCAACCCTTGTTGCTCTTCCGGCAAGTGCCACCTCGCGAAATTGATAGAGCATGGCCGCAGTCGGAGTGGCTATGCAGGTGTGGCCGATCGGCATGAAGAGGATAGGTTGACCGCTTTCCTCTCCTCCGTGCAGAACAGGTGCATCCTGTCGAAAAAGCTCCTTGCAAGGGATTCGGTGTATCGAAGCAACCTCCTGCTCGTTTTTGTGCAAATGTGGCACAGTACCACCCCATATGACCACAGGGGTAATATGAAACCCTGATCTGGTAATGAAATCATCCAGACAACCAAGGAGTCGATTCTCTGGAAGACACAGGCCAACTTCTTCTTCGAGTTCTCGAAATGCAGTCTGTTCAGGACTTTCTCCTGGATCAATACTGCCACCGGGAAACGCCCATTGACCAGCATGATTTTTCAAACCTCCCGCCCTTTTGGTGAGGATGATCGCGGCACTGGTGTCCAGGGCATCGCCAAGACTGTAGAGCCCGCCCTCCCCTCGGTAATCAACGATGGTAAGAGCCACGGCGGCTCGCCTGAGATTTCCCGGGTCGAGACGGGTTTTTGAGAAATTGGCAAGGTTGGCTGTAATACTATCTCGCAACCCCAGGGAACAGGAAAAATTATTCATAATTTCATTATGATTCTAAATGTATTTTCCGGTAATAGAAACGGTTTGTATTATTTTACCATGTTCAGAACCGTGGGTATAACCGACCACGTCAAAATCTACGCTTATTTTTTTGACCAATTCCTCATACCCAGGAAATTTTCCCCGCATGCAGGTCGATACATGAATCACCTGCACACCGGCTTCCTTCATCTTCGCCAATTTATAATCCAGATCACCACCACTGTGAAAGAATCCTATCAACTGGGTGTCCACGCCGCAATAGCGGGAAAAACTCTCAGTTTTGGCAAAAAAACTCCGCAAACACCCATGGCCGGCGCATCGAGCAGTTGTTTCCTCACGGACCAGAATGGCAATCTTCAACATATCCTCTCCCAACAGACCGACAAAATATTATTTTCCAGCGGCAAGACAATACGTTACAGCCGAGATGTATACTTTAAGATGGTGGCGGGATTGTGCAAGCCCAGGCCTTCTCTGCTCTCCCCTTTCACAATTACGTCATGGAACTCTCGAGCATCCTTGTTACATTGCAAAATTGCACTACTTTTGACCATACAATCTTTTAATAAAAGGAAACACCAATGAGCCAAGATGCTTTTTACCTGGTAGAGAAAAAACCGCCTGTGGCCTGGGTATTCTTGAATCGCCCGGAAAAGAAAAACGCCATGGGTCCTGCGGCGTGGACTGAACCCGTAGAAATTTTTGCCGATCTTGACAACGACCCGGAGATCCGGGTGGTAATAATTGCTGGCAAAGGCTCCTGCTTCTCTGCCGGTATCGACCTGATGGGCATGGTCCCACAACTATCTGAGCTCATGGATAAAAACCAGACAGGTGGCACTAAATGGAAGCTGCTGCTGAAAATCAAACACCTCCAGGACGGCATCTCGGCGATTGAAAAATGCCGAAAGCCGGTTATCGCCGCTATCCATGGCCATTGTGTCGGCGCCGGTCTGGATATGGCAACCGCCTGTGACATCCGTATTTGCTCTGCAGATACGCAATTCTCCCTTAAAGAGGCAGCTGTTGGTTTTGTAGCTGATGTCGGAGTTCTACAGAGAATTCCACTCATCGTCGGCCAGGGACACGCCCGTGAACTCGCTTATACGGCGAGATCCATTACCGCCATGCGGGCCAAAGAGATCCAATTGGTCAATGCAGTGTACCCCGACCCCGCCACACTCATGGTCCAGGCACAACAGCTGGCCCAAGAGATTGCTGACAATTCGCCCCTGGCCGTCCAGGCTTCTAAAGACGTGCTCAATTATGGTGTTGGCAAATCTACCGACGACGGCCTGAAATACGTCGCCTCAGTGAGCGCAAATATTATTCCTTCAAGCGATCTGATGGAGGCAATCAGCGCCTTCAGCGAAAAAAGAAAACCTCATTTTACTGGAAACTGATACCATGTTTGAAGATTTACAAGTCTATCTTAAGCCAACATTTTTCCTCGACTTTGACAATGAAGAACTTGTCGATTTTGCCGCAATTGTCTGCGCAGGCCTCAACACACCGGCTGAAAGGGCTATAGCTCTCTACTATGCTGTCCGGGACCGGATTATATACAACCCCTACGACCTGAAATATTCCCGTACAGCCATGAAGGCCAGCTCGATTTTGCAGATAAAAAGCGGGTATTGTGTATCTAAGGCGCTGCTGCTTACCGCTCTTGCCCGACAGCAGAAAATTCCCAGCCGTCTTGGATTTGCCGATGTGACCAATCATTTATCCACCGCCAAATTACGGGAAGCGATGGGCACAGATTTGTTTGTTTACCATGGCTATACCGAGATGTATCTTTATGACAAATGGGTTAAAGCCACTCCCGCCTTCAACCTGTCACTGTGTACCCGGTTCAATGTGCAGCCGCTTGATTTCAACGGAACGGAGGATTCCATCTTCCACGAATGCAATACCCTTGGGCAAAAGCACATGGAATACGTCAGAGATTACGGTCATTTCGCCGACCTGCCCTTCGACGAGATTTTTGCCGCCTATCGCAGAGTCTATCCCAAATTCTTTAACCAGAAAGAAGCAA